>JBGSSC010000232.1:0-9327 GCA_041737265.1 Terrimicrobiaceae bacterium
CCGAAGGGGATGCCAAGGCACATGCTGAAAATTGTATTTCGCTCGGTGCCGCCATGCTGAGGAGTTTTTCCCATATTATCACAGGAGGAGGTGCGAGCTACGACCAACAACAGCCAGACTCGATTAATCTGCCTGGTGTCAGATCCTCCACGCAGGAATTCCAGGATTTTGCGGTCAGGGAATTTGCGGATCCTCTCAATCAGGATTTCCGCCTGCAGGGAAATTCCCCGATGCGGGGTGCCGGTCCGGACGGCAGAGATCGGGGACCAAAAGCCGACAGTGGGACCATTCGCTATGTTTCTCCGGGTGGGGATGACAGTGCGGATGGACTTTCCGTTAAGTCGGCCTGGGGGACGCTATCCCGCGCGGTAGGCGCACTCCAGGCAGGACAGACGCTTTATCTCACGGGGGGGCGCTATGGGGGCTTTCCCTCCAAGGCACTTAGTGATGTGCGGATCCGCGCCCGCGGGACCGATCCCGTCATCATCGAGGGCCCGGTAACTTTGAAAGACAGCAAAACGGTCACCCTGGAACGCCTGCAGTTTGCCGCCCCGGTCCGGGTGGAAAACAGCAGTTCCTTGGTCTTCGAGAATTGCATTTTCGATGGAACACCCGGCTTGGAGGCCCAAAAAACGGCGGGCTTGTCCGTCCGGCACGGTGTTTTTTCCGGTCCGCTTGTCCTGACCCGGGCAGCGGACACCTTACTAACAGCCAACATTTATGCGGCAACGGCTGCCGTGGAGACGGACAATCCGCAGGCGGTGACTTACTCGGACTATAACAGTTATTCTCAGGAAAAAGACTGCTGGAAAGTCAAAGGTGAGCATCTTTCGCTCACGGATCTGCGCGCCCGCGGGGAATTGCATTCGATCATCCAGGTACCGAAAGTTGCGAAATCGGAAGCGGGACTAAGGGTTGAAAACCAGGGTGATTTTGCCGGTCGGGGGCCCTTGGGAACCTCGATTGGAGGGTTCCGCGATTGGGAGCCAGTGGGCATGGAGATTGAGGGGCCTTTCATCCGGTCCATCACCCCGGGATCGGCCAATATTGAGTGGTGGGCCAACATGCCCGGAGAATTCGAGGCGGCGTGGGGCGACACCCCGGAGTGTAAAAACCGGACGGTTGTCCGTCGGGCTGCCTTTTCGACTTTTACCCTGCAAGGCCTCCGTCCGGGAACAAAATACCATGTCAAAGTCACCCCCACGGCGATCGCTCCGATGACAGATCCCGCGCGCAACCGCTTTGTTCCCAAGCAGGCCGCCAGAGGGTTGGAATTCACAACACCGACCGCGTCGGACCGTGCCCCGGCGACCTACCATTTGGCTGCCAATGGGTCCGATGCGAATTCCGGTCTGAGTCGGGACTCGGCCTGGAAGACCCTGCAACACGCGGCGGACTTGGTGCGCCCGGGAGACACGGTTCTGATTTCCGGAGGGAGTTATCCCGGCGGCATTTATTTTCGAAATTCCGGCGAACCTGGCAAGCCCATCACGTTCCGCGCCGCACCCGGCGAGAAGGTCGTTATCGATGGCCACGGCCTCAAAGTCGGCTTTGTCCTTTTCAATAAAAGCAACTACCGCTTCGACGCCCTCAATTTTGAAGAATTCGAAGGCATTGAAGACAATGTCGGCAATGCCGAGAATGGAGCCATTCTGGCCACAGGCGGATCGGATTTGCAGGTGACGCGCTGCATCTTCACCAAGGGCTGGGGGCCGGCTCTGATCGTTCGGGACTGTCCGGACACCCTCGTGAAAAACAATGTGTTTATGCATAGTATGGTTGGTGTGGAACTCTCGAAGTGCCCGAATCTAAGGGTGGAGAACAATGTTTTTCTCAAACCGCTCATCACCCACATGATGGTGGGGAACTCCGCCGGGGAAACTGCAAAAGTTGCCAATAATATCTTCGGGGAAAACACGAGAGGCAAAGTCCAGATTCCATATCTTGGCGTCCGTCCCGGAGATGCGACCAACAATTGCTTTTATATCCGTTGGCCGGAGACTGAGCGCCTCCTTTTTTCGGACGAAGGGGGACTGACCCTTCCCGAGGTGGCCGCTTCGGGGATCGACACCCGCTCGGTGATCGCCAATCCGCAGATGCAGATGCCAGGAGTCACCGGCTGGAAACAGGGCTGGTTACAAGGCAAGGAGGAAAAAATTGAAGATTTTTTCACGGGAAACCCGGAGTTGATTGTGCGCGATATCGGGCTGCAACCCGAGGCCTTCGCGGAGTTCATCAAACCCGGAGAGTGGACCTATGACAAAGCGTGGGCGAAAAAGATTTTGGCGCAAATCGCGGCGATCAGGGAACTCCAGAAGGCTGGAAAAGACGCCGAGGCTCAGGCTGCGCTTGAAAGTGCCGCCAATGAACCGATGTCCGACCGGCTCAAGGCGGAACTTCTGGACGAAGCGTCCCTCTGTGCGGAACGACTCGGGAATTTCGATCAGGCCATGGCGCTGGCGCAGAAAATCCCGGTTGATTCCCTCTCTGCCCGGCGCGTGATGGCGCTTCTGATCGCTCGGGGACAATATAACGAGCTGCTGGAAAAATATACCGATGCCAAGATGGGCGGACGTTCATTTTCTCTCTCGTTCACTTTTCCGGAGACCGAACATCCCATGGGCGATCTCTACTATTACCGCGCGATCGCCCTGGCGGAAACCGGCAATCTGGACGCCGCGGAAGCCGACTTGAAAGTCATGATCGAGAGGAGTCCGAAGCTGGGCTATACGCCCGGTGTTGAAGTGGAAGATCTGGCTTGGCTGCGTCTGGGGAACTTTTATCGCAAATACCGCAAGAATGACGCTTTGGCTCTGGAGGCCTACCAGAAGGTGATCGCCCGTCAGATCAAGTTTCTCTACCGGGATCATATGATTCCCAAGCCGCCCCTGCTGGGAACGAGCGAAACCCTGGCCGCCGCCACCGGGGCGGCCGCCGAGATCCTCACGGCCCAGGGCAAGCCCGAAATGGTTCGAGAGATCCAGTCCTCCCACCTCATGGCCCAGGCCGAAGCCTTTGCCGCCCGCAATGAGAGGAAGGAATTGTTGGCCAAACTCGGCGAAATCGTGGTTGCACGCGGGGTCTCCAGCTCCGCGACGGACAAATATGCGGCGCAGCTTGGAGCCCTGCCGGAAGCCACAACGACGCTCGAAGCCATCGCCAATTCCGCTCCCCTTTCCAAATTGATCCGGAAAAGGTTGCTGGAGGCTGCAGCGGATCCCCAGTCGAAAGCCCGGGCCATCGCGATTCTCCTCGCCTGTGCGCCCGCTGAGAAGACCGGGGCCCTTTTGGAAAAGACGCGGAACGAAATCCAACAGAAAGCGGCCTTGGAAAAAATTGAACCCGTACTGGCCGCGATGCGAGCCTTGGTGAACGCCAAAAAATGGAACGAATTGCTCACCGGATATTCCGAGACCAACTTCCAGGACTGGGAACCGGCGAATCTGGCCGCTGAGGGCTTTCTTTTAAGGGCTCGGGCGCATGTGGCGCTGAAAAACCCGGACCTCGCGCAAAGCGATCTGGAAAATTCCCTCCGCCTTCGCCCGAAGTTCACCGAGGCTCTCACCGTCCAGGCCGAAAATGAACTCACCAATTTCAAGGACCCCGAAAAGGCTCTGGCCACCTACCAACGTGCCCAGGCCATTGAGGGTGTCAACTACGGGTGGGCATCCTGCGATCGTGCCCTGAAAATCTCCGCACTGCTGGAGGAACAAGGCCGTCGGGAAGAGGCCCTGGCCATTCTGACCTCTTACGACCTGAAACAGGTCATGGGCATTTGGAACGAACGATTCGTCTCCCGGATCCAGTCCCTCGGGCAGCCTTGAAAACGGGTTGACACCTCGACGGCTTTGTGGAAATGTCCCACTGTTGAGATTCCATATTGAATTTTCGGTTAGAATGATCTTCACCCCTATATATTAAAGCATGAAAATCAGGCGTCCCACCCTTCGTTACCTCACCCTGTCTCTGCTTGCTGGCGTTTTTGCGGCTTGGATCGCATTCGCCCCAACCGCCTCCGCCGTCAGCGCAACTTGGAACGGCACAACGGATGGAGTTTGGGCGACCACGACCAATTGGAGTGCATCACCCGTGCCGGGCATCGGAAATGACGCGACCTTTAACAATGCCGGCAACGGGAGCACTACGCTGGATCTCGGGGCGGGCGTGACTCTTCAGAACCTCATCTTCGATACCGCCTCGGCGGCGGCCTATACGATTGGCAGTGGTGGAGTCGGTGCCCAAACACTTGGCATCAGGTCAAATGGATCATTCGCGTCAACCACGCTCACAGCCACCGCAGGAAATGACCAGAACATCAACGCCAATATCCTTCTTGGGATCAATGGAGATTTTTCTGCTGTTATTTACTTTCGGAACAATAGCACGCACACCCTCACTCTTTCTGGGAACATGAGCGGGAGCTCAGGCACTAGCCTCAGAAATCCAATATTCGATGGGTCGGGGAATGTAATTGTCAATGGAGGAATTTCCATGGGCAGCGCAAGCTCCATGAAGGTGGATCAGGTCGGAACCGGAAATACCACTTTGGCCGGTGTCAGTTCATATAATGGCGGGTTGAATGTCGGATCGGGTAATCTCACTCTTTCCGGGTCGCTTACTGGCAGTAATACGATTGCTGTGAGTTCATTGGGAACAGGCACTTTCATCCAAACCCAGACGGGCGCGATCGGCGGGTCCTCTTCGTTTAGTGTTTTAACCGCCGGTGGAGGAACCAATATTCTTGCCGGCAATAACACCTACAGCGGAGTAACGAACGTCAATAACGGCATTTTGCGAGTGACTAATGGCAACGCGCTCGGTTCGACTGCTGGTGCAACCAACGTTTCGTCGGGTGCTCAACTCCAGCTCGCCGGCGGCATTACGATTGGAGCGGAGTCACTGAACCTTATCGGCAGCGGCCCATCGAGTACAGGGGCTCTGCTTAATCTCAGCGGAAATAATACCCATGTAGGGGGGATCTCGTTAAACAGTGCAGCCACTGTTCATACACGAATCAATTCGGATGAGGGAACTCTCACGCTCACCGGGACCATAACTGGTGGCCACAACAGCTACATGACCGTGGGTGGTGCGGGGAATATGGTAATCTCTGGCAATATCACCAACGGAGGAAGCGGAACTCGTCTGCTCGTCAAAGACGGCACGGGAATCGTCACGTTTTCCGGCACAAACAGCTACACCGGCACGACCACGGTCAGCAATGGCATTTTAACCTTTGGGAGAACCAGCGCCAAGGCGGCGAATACGGTGAGCGCCGCGGCCGCAGCCAGCATTGGACTGGGCGTGGGTGGAGCCGGATACTACAGCTCGGCCAATGTGGACTCCCTGTTTGCCAACTCCCTGGGAGGCTTCAGCATGAATGCCTCCTCCGGCGTGGCCATCGACACCAGCGCGGGAAACTTTGTTTATACAGGCAATGCGACCGGCACCCGATCCCTGACCAAGCTAGGAGCAAATGCACTCACCCTCAACGGCACGAGTGGCTATACCGGGGCCACGGTGGTCCATGCGGGCACGCTCATTGTGTCAGGCTCTCTCACCAGTACCTCAAGCGCCTCAGTGAATAGCGGAGCCGCCCTGATCGTGAATGGCAGCGTCAACGCGACAGTGTCAGTCAACGGAAGCCTCAGCGGCAATGGGACCGTGGGAGCGGTGACCATTCAAAGCGGCGGAATTTTGTCTCCCGGAAACAGCGCCGGGATCCTCAATACGGCCAGCCTGAACGGCACCAGCGGGGCCGTCCTTTCGTTGGAGCTCGGCAAGACCACCGGCGGGGTGGATCCCATCGCGGGCACCGACTACGATCAACTCAATTCATCGGGAAATGTGACGCTCGGCGGCATGACTCTGACTCTGATTCCAATCGGAGGAGCCCCCATTGACATCGGGGATAAAATTTTCCTCGTCCTCAATGGTTCAGGCGCTGTGGGGGGAACTTTCGCCGGTCTGGCCCAGGATGCTATCTTTGATTTCAATTCGCAAGCTTACCAAATCACCTATGTTGCCAACTGGACGGGCACTTACGCCACCAGCACCATGATTGGCGGTAACGACATTGCTCTCCTCGCGGTAATACCGGAGCCCTCGACCTGCGTGCTGCTGGGCCTGGGCCTGATGGTCCATATGCTTCGCCGCCACTCCCGTCATAGGAGATGCTAATGAAGGGGGCCTTGCTCCATCGGCTCCTATCCTTTGTTTTTCTGGCAGCAGGCGGGGTCAGTCTGCAGGCTGAGGAAACCGCCCCTCCTCTTGAAAGTCTCACCTTTGAGCAGCTGGACAACTTTCGCAATGAGCGAAAATTCACCGAGATCATTGCCGCCCTGCAGCCGGAGGATCTTACGAGCAAGGCAGGTGACTTGGGGAAGGACGTGGACCAATTGTATGCTCTTCGGGCCTCTGCGTACCAAGCGTTGAAGGAGGGAGGGGCCGCCGAGGCGGATTACAAGCGGGCGATTGCGGAATCGCCGGACGACGGAAGGAGTTCCCTCTATTGGTTCGGCCTTGCTGGAAACTACCAGACGAATCTGAATGATCCAAAGGGTGCGTTGCCGGCCTATCAGAAAACCGTCGAGCTCTGTTTCGCGCGTAAGTACACCACGGGCTGGCTGCCGATCCAGGCCGCCATTTCTGCCTCGGCCATCCTTTGCTCCGAAAGCAGGTACGAAGAGGCTCTGACCCAACTGCAACCCTTCGAGGGGCTGATGCAAAGTATACCTTCAATTTGGCAAATCAAGCTGCTTAAAGCTTCGGCGGAGGCCTACATGGGCAAGGGGCAGGAAAGCGAAGCGAACGCGCGCTTGCAGAAGGCCCAAGACCTTGAGGGGAAACCCGACTCAACTCCCTGAAACCATCCGCATCAGGTTAAGCCATTTTCCCAGTGGCAACGGTGCTGAAAATTTTTCCTGCAGGATGGTGCTGCCGCGCTTTGAGCCGCATCCGCACCCGCCGCGACTTGGAACGACCCAACGAGCGGGACTTAGGCGACTCCTTCAAACGGGATTCGGGCAATAGATATGAAGCTTAATGACACTGACGCCGGGGCCACCGGTTCCATGATGGCGGGAACCGCCCGGGTCGACATATCTCCCGGGGAGTCCGACGCCAGGGACCTTGGCAACCGGGAACTGCGTAAAGGAGAGGCTGTTTACGCGCGGGTTCTGGTTCTCGGACACGGCGGCATCCGGGTCGCCATCGTGTCAGTGGACCTGGCCGTTTTTTCCTCGGCGAGGGTCGTCGGGGAAGCGAAATCCCGATGGGGAGTGGACCATGTGCTGCTTTGCGCCACGCACACCCATGCGGCTCCGACCCCCGAAGGGCTGGTGATGAAACCGTCGCTGGGCGATTGGGCGCATGAACCCGTGGATCCGGGAACGCTCATTGACTGGCCCGGGCTTTCGTCCGATCCTTGGTATGCCGCCACGGAGGAGGGAATTATCAAGGCCATCGGCGAGGCTGCAGGGCGGATGTTTGCCGCCCGGGTGGTGGCTGGTCACGGGCCGTTTGAATGCCCGTATATGGCGCATAACCGGCGGCGGGTGCATCCCGACGGCCGGGTGGAAATGATGTGGGAGAATCCCGGGCGGATCCCAACCTCCCCTGTGGACCCGACCGTGGGTTTTCTCCGGGTTGAGGATCTGGAGGGCAAACCAAGGGCCTTTGTGGTTCATTATGCGTGTCATCCTGTCGGAACGATGTCGGAGGGATTTGTATCCCGTGATTTTCCCGGCTTCACTGTGGACTTTATCGAAGAACAACTGGGTCCCGAATGCATGGCCATGTTCCTGCAGGGGGCCGCTGGCGATCTGGATCCTTACGATATGTACCTGGCCCGCCGGGGTCGGTTGGAGCTTCTGCGCGAGGCGGGTGTCTCACTGGCCCGGGGAGCACTCAAAGTTTCCGCCGCAGTGCCTGCACCCGTAGGCGGGGGTTCCCTCCAAGTGGGACAAGCCCTTTTACCGATCGCAAACCGGGATGGCAAGGCATCCACCAACGTGGGAATAACGACCGTGCTCATCAATGGCGAGACGGCTCTGGTGGGAATTCCCGGTGAACCTTTTATTCAACATCAATTGGATTTGCGCGATCGCTCGCCCCTGGCCAACACCTTTCTATTGGGCCTGGCTTATGGCGGTCAGGGTTCGCCTTATGTCCTCTACCTCCCGACGGCTCAAGCTGCCGAAGAAGGAGGCTACGGTGCCGGAGAATGCGTCTTTCTCGTGCCCGGGGCTGGCGCCCAAATCGTGGAGAGTGCCTTGACATTCCTGCAAGGACTGAAAAAGCCATGAGCGCTGGTACGGACCTGACCGGAAATCTTCATGACGCCTATGTTCGCTTCGCAGGGCGGACGGGCGGCCGCAATACCAAGGCTCTCATACTTCCATCCGCAAGGACATGGGAACAGGAGCGGCCGGTTCTTCACCGCCAGTTTATGAAATCGCTTGGGCTGGATCCCATGCCGGAACGCGGCGATTTGGGAGCCTTCGAGACCGGACGGTTTCAAGGTGCCGGCTATACTGGAAAAAAGCTGGCCTACCAATTGCTTCCCAACTGCTGGGGCTCAGCCCACTTTTATCGTCCGGCGGGGCTCCCGGAGGAAACCCTCACTCCTGCCGTTCTTTATACCTGCGGTCATACGAATATCGGGGTGGTGGGCTTACAGGAACATGCCATCGCCTGGGCCCGTCGTGGGTATTCCTGCCTTATCTTCGATACGATCGAACAGCATGACAACCCGGGGGAACACCATGGCCTCAATCTGGGCCGCACACCCGAGTGGATCGCGATGGGTTATTCCGCCGCCGGAGGTGAAGTCTTCAACGGACTGAGAGCCCTGGACCTCTTGCTCGAACAACCGGGCGTGGACCGGAAGCGGGTGGGCGTGACCGGGATTTCCGGTGGCGGCTCTCAATCTTTTTTTCTGGCCGTGGCGGACAACCGGCTGGCCGCTGTCGCGACTGTGGCCGGAGTCAGCGATCCCGCGTACGCCATCCCCAACAGGCAGGTGCTGCAGCACTGTGATTGCATTTACTTGCGCAATATTTTTGCGCGCGATATCGCCGAATATGCCGCCCTGATTGCTCCCCGCGCCCTGCTCTATTGTTTTGCCCGGCACGACACGCTGTTTACTCCCGCGGAGTTTAAGGATTTGTACCGGCGAATCCGGGCGCACTTCGACAGCCAGGGTTGCGGGGAACATTGTGCGCTTTATGAGTACGATGGACCTCATGGCTACAATCAGCGCGGCACAACGGATGCCATTCACGACTGGTTTGACCTGCATGTGGCAGGCCGGAAGCACGGCGAAGT
>JBGSSC010000235.1:0-2223 GCA_041737265.1 Terrimicrobiaceae bacterium
GAATTCCCCTGCGTAGAAACGGGCCTGGAGTTCGAGTTCGCCGGTGGAGCGTGCCGGAGCCTCACTGGCACAGAGGCCGGACTCGATCCGGGCGCTGGTATATCGCTCAAGCTGCTGGCGCGATCTGTCCATGCTCTGGGAGGTTATCCTGGGGCGGCGGTGTGGGAAAGCATTCGAATTGGTTGGCGCGGCGGCCATAGGAAGATGCGGAGGGGGGCTTAGCGCATCTTCGGAGTCGGGCCGGGGTCGGGGGCCATGTCTTCGTAAAACAGGGAAAGCAGCTTGCGCGCGGAGGGGGAGATGTCTTCCCCTGCCACCCGGGAGAGCACTCGTGCAGCCGCCCGCGTTTCGCCCTGGCCCCGGAGAATTGCATACTCCTCGAGCCCGAGCCGGAACCGGACATCTTTGCGTTTTTCCATGGTGAGAGCATCCTGCACGGATCGCAGGGCACCTGCTGCGTCACCCGCATCCAGCTGGGCCGCAGCAAGGGCTTCAAGGAAGAGGCTGTTCCCCGTGGCCCGGGCAGCGGATCTTAGTTCTTTGGCGGCGGCAACGACATCGCCAGCCCGAACGCGAACAATCCTCCGGTATTCTTCCCAGTCTTTGCCGGAGGCGGCGTTGGCTCCCGGTCGCCAGCCGGCGTATGGGCGGTAGAGAGGATCTCCGACGACGATATTCATCCAGGAAAGACCGCGGGTGGCGGTCCAAGCGCTTTCTGCGAAGGTGAGACCTGCCATAAGGCGGTCCTGCATCACTCCAAGCTCGGTGGTGAGGGTGAGGTAAGGTTCGTAAACATTGCCCACCGTTGCCGCAGCGCCGCGCACCAGAAGGGGGCCGCACCAGCCGCGGTCGAGCGACCGCAAAGTCGTGGCACTGAACGAGTGAAGATGCACGGCGATTGCACCGGTTTTGAAGCGCAGCAGGGGATCGGCTAGGGCTCCGCTGATGTCAGGCGCGTACCAGCCGTAATAGACGGCGGCATCCGTCACTGGAAATCCGGCCGGGAGGAGTTGCTGCGACGAATCCATCAGGCAGGGAATGCCCTGTTTGCGCATGGCATTGAGGGCTTCGGTGAGCCATTTGTCCCCCTCGGCGAGAGGACCGGAAGTGAGTCCCCGGGCATCCACATAGCCCCAGCCCCAGAGCCCATCCCGCTCCGCCGTGAGGGAGTCATCGATCATGGCGCGGACTGTGAGGGAGTCCGGCGCATCGAGCCGTCCCACAAGGAGAATTTCATATTCTCCCTGTAGGTCGAGCACCGGGGTGAACCTACGGTAGTAGGGATTGCCAAGCACGCCGGCCGGCCGGTTCTCCGCATATCCGAGGGCCATCAACTCGCTGTCCACCGAGGCTTCATTTTTGGTTCCGATTGGACCCGGCTGGGAACGGTCCGGCACGACGGTCTCATCGGCCCGGACCTTGAGCGGGATCCCCCGCATCACCGCCACAAATCGGATTTTCGTAGAGATAATGTGGCCGGTTGCGGGATCCTCCGACCAGAAGCCTTCCTTGATCAACTTGGCACGCAGGGGAACGGCAATCGTGGAAACAAATTCCTGGCGGCTGATTTCTTCGGTGAGCGGGCAGGCGAGCGCCAGCACATTGGCAGAAGGAATCTCCCGGCGCTCGGCATAGTAATCCGCAAGTTTTTTTGATTCCTCGTCAGCGGAGTTGAAAAGTACGACGGTCGCAAGGGCCTCGCGGGAAGGCTCGGCACGAAGCGAAATGGCCGTCGTGCCGAAGACAACGAGAGCCGCCAGACGGAGAAGCCGGGCAGATTTCTTTAACATTGGAGTTCGGTGCATTTGAGTCAGGTTTTGCATGCTATCTGGTTTCTCACTTTCTCCCCCAAGGAATCTAAATGACTTTTCGCAGCGAAAAGTCTTCAGCGGGCTGTCTGGCGAGGGAAGGCAACAGCGGAACAAACTTTTCAGCCAACATTCCACCCGGACTGGAAAGTCCGACAGCCCGCTAGATCGTGATGTGGAGGCCATCGTAGGCGAGGCGGATACCATCGGGCAGGTTGCTTTCCGTTTCCGCGTGTCCCAGATCGTGGCACATATGGATAAGATAGGTGCGGCGGGCGCGGATGCGGTGAGCCGCCTCGATGGCTTCCGAGAGGCTCAGGTGGGTTGAATGCGAAGCGTGCCGCAGTGCGTCGAGGACAAGGACATCGACACCCCGGGCTGCCTCTTCGGCCGCAGGCGGCACCGCCTGGCAATC
>JBGSSC010000241.1:0-2842 GCA_041737265.1 Terrimicrobiaceae bacterium
GACCTCACGCAAGGGAGGAGAAGGCGGCGAAGGGATGCAAAGAAGTTGAATCGGGAGGGGAATAGCTTTTGAGGGTAGAGGCTACGACCTAATCCGGCGGGAGCCGGTGCCAAGGGTTGGCGTGTGGGCAATGGGCTATTCGGAGAAATCGCTGCCATCGCCGCCGGATTAGTAAATTTTGCTGCGCAAAATCAGGCAGGACAAAGACCGAGCCACGGCCTCCATTGATGCTTTGCGGCATCAACTCCATAATTTTATCCTCTGCATCCCTTTGCTTCCTTGCCCTCCTTTGCGTGAGGCCCGGTCTTGTTTCAGAATTATTGCCCAGTTTGCACTGGCTGAAATTGACAATGGTCTAGCCGGGGTCCCGCCAAAAAACCGAGTTCGGACTTGTGTCTAGAATCGTGACAGAATCGACGTGTTCCGCATGACCGTCGGCATAAAGCACGGCGGTCCTTCCGGCGTGTGGGCGCTGAATCTGATCCAAAGGTGTGCCGCCAAAGTTGCGTACCGTTGTTGTGTAGCGGTCGTTGGCGGGGCGGGAAAGATCACAAATGCCATCCATGGCAACGGCAAATTGGGACGGTCGTTGGATGGCGCTGAGCTTTTTCTTCAGCCCGGCGGGCGGAATTCCCGAGTAAACATCTGCCGCCAATTGGTTCACGCTGTAAGTACGAAAGAGGGCCTCCTCCGTGCGCGTTGAGGGGTTGGCCTGAAGTTCCGGGCAGGTAAAAACGGTGGCCCTCCGCCATGGGTCGGAACCCAGCACGCTGGGAAGACCGACATAGTCACGGATTCCGGGATTGTCGGGATTGTTGCCGGCATTTTTCCAGCCCACTGAAGGCAGGCGTCCATCGTGGTCCGTGGCATAGGCATGCCAGCCCACCCCCAACTGCCGGAGATTCGACAGGCACTTCGAGCCCCTTGCGTTGCCGATCACTTTTTGGGTTACCGGCACAAGCAGGGTCGCCAACAAACCCACAATCGCAACCACCGCAAGCAACTCGATCAAAGAGAAAGCGGAGAGACGGTTGGAGGGGGTTGGCTCATTAACCACCATGAAACTCTACTCCGGATTGCCTCATGAGGCCATATACCCCAAGGAGGAAACCATGAAGAAAACGCCTATCCTCCACACCTCCCCAAGAATCCCAAAACCCCAGGTCGCAGATCCCTTTGTTCCGGCTGGAGGTGAAAGGTCTGCGGGGATGGCGCCAAACGCTGTAAAATTCAGAGGCGGCGGAGGTGGAATCCTCCATCAATGTTGATCACATCTCCGGTGGAGAAAGGGAACGCGCCGGCAAGGATCGCCTCGACCGCCCGGCCGACATCGGAAGGCTCACCCCAGCGTTGCTGAGGCACAAGGCCGTCTGCAATCAGTGCGTCATACTTTTCCTTCACCCCGGCGGTCATGTCAGTTGCCATGATCCCCGGCCGCAATTCGAGAACCTGGATCCCTTCCGCCGCAAGACGCACCGACCAGAGCTGGGAGGCCATCGCCAGGCCAGCTTTGGAAATACAATACTCGCCGCGGTTCACGGAAGCCGTGTTGGCAGACAATGAGGACACAAAAATCAGCTTGTAGCCCCCATCCAACCGGGATTCTCCGACATGGTTGTGCCAGTGCTTTACAACCAACTGGGATAAAAAATACGGGCCTTTCAGGTTCACCGCGATGACCTCATCAAAGATCTCCTCCGTGGCCACGGTAATGTCCGCCCGGACTCTTGGAGCAATGCCGGCATTGTTGACGAGAGCATCCAACCGGCCAAAAGCCTCCAGCGTTTCATCAAGCAACTTCTGGCGACCTGCCGATTCGCCGATATTCCCGCCGACAACCGGAAACTTCTGATCGGGGTGAGTGGCCAGACTTGCACAATGGGCGGAGGTTTCTTCCGCTGCAGCCCGGTTATTGGCGAAATGGATGGCGACGCTGTGACCCGCAGTCGCAAGACGCTCAGCAACACCACGCCCCAAACCGCGGCTGGAGCCGGTGACAAGTGCTGTGGAAGGACAGGACACACTCTCAGCCTACAATGGCCCCAAAATATCGGTTACGACAGAGACCCGCAAAAACAGCACAAAACCGACTATAATTTTTGTCACCATCCTGATTGGACTTCCACGGTGCTCCTCTCGCCCCCGCCTCCACGTGCCTTTCCATGGCAGGGTCATTGTGCCGAGGAGACGGAATTGAAAAATATATGCGCTGCCCCGATCTTCAGAGCGGACATCCGGGCTTGCAAAACAATCCTTGCAGCCATCAGCCACACCCCAGGCAACTTGGGGATGGGTCATCGATGGCCTTGGGCAACGAAACAAAACCGCATCGGCAAGCCAGAGCCGCTCCGGCAGGGAATATCTGGATATTGGTCCCGGCATATCACCGAAGAGCACAGGATGATTTAACGGCAGGTCGAGTCGGACATTGTCGGAATTCCACTTCGCTACGACTGTGAAATCCTTATCTCCGTGTCTTCCTTTTTGCGTCAACAGGGTAGATTGGTCACCGGTGACGATGGGCTTGAAGTCCGAAATCAATGCCCTATAAATTCGGACCGATGAAAACCATCCGCGACGTCACATATGATCTCCTCCGGGCCTTTGGTATAACAACTGTTTTTGGCAATGTTGGCTCAACGGAGGAGACTTTCCTGAAGAACTTTCCATCCGATTTTCGCTACATCCTGGGGCTGCAGGAAGCGTCCGTTGTTGGAATGGCGGACGGATTCGCGCAGTCAACGCGCCGCCCCGCCCTGGTCAACGTGCACACGGGTGCCGGGCTCGGCAATGCCATGGGAACGCTGCTCACGGCTTTCCAGAACAAGACGCCGCTTATCAT
>JBGSSC010000317.1:0-2467 GCA_041737265.1 Terrimicrobiaceae bacterium
ACAGGCCTGGATTGCCTCCCGGCTGCACTGTCGAGTTGCCCATTGGAAGGTTGCGCTTGCGCGCTGGTGTTGGTCTGAGGCAGTGCCTCGCTAGCCACTTATACGAAATGCCGGGAGTCTCTTCACATCCATTTCCTTCTCTGACTAAATACATCAACACATGAGAATCGACGCACACGTACACGCCATGCATGCGGAGATGGGGCCGGAAGGCCGCCGGATTCCACCCCTGATGTCACCCTGGCGGGAACCCGGCTTCACCACGGAGGAGCTGCTCATCCGCAGCGGAGGGGTTCCCGTGCGCGAATACCCTTCTGATGTGACTCCCATTCCAGCCGAAGAGCACATCGCCAGGCACCGCTCCCGCAACATTGAGAGAGTGATCCTGCTCGATCCGCCCGATATTACTTTCGAAATTCAGCGCGTTTTCGGAGACTTTGTCATGGCCTGTCCGCAAATTCGTCTGGACGAAACAACCCCGGCTGACATTGATGCCATTCTTGACCTCGGGGCAATTGGAATCAAATTCATCGCACCGATGCATCCCTATGGGTCGGATTGCTATTTGCCTCTTTACCGCGCGGTAAGAAACCGCAACGCCCTTGCAATTTTCCACACGGGATACCTCGCTCACCATTTCTTTGATCCCGGCGGCGTGCTGCCCCGCCCGACTCAGATCAACATCAATCACATGCGGCCTTCGGAACTTGACCGCGTGGCCCGTGTGTTTCCTGAACTCAAAATCATGATCGCACACTTCGGAAATCCCTGGTGGGAGGAAACGTATGCGCTGATCAAAAACAACAAAAATACTTTCGCGGATTTTTCGGGAGGGAGCGCGTACAAGCGCTCGTTGGCTTTCTGGAGGGAAATGTTTGCCCCGGACGGAAATCTGGATGTCAAGTGTGTTTCGAAGCTTTGCTACGCTGCCGATGGATGGATGTTTCATGTCGGCATCTTCGAGGACACGCCGCTTCAGCAGTTTTACGACCGGCTATACGAGACTTTGGGGCTGCCCCACGACCTCCGCCAATTGATTGATCGCGATAATATCCTCCGTTTGGTCGACCCGCTTCAGAAGTAATGCAGTCGTCGTGAGACGGTGGTCCACTCTGCACATTGCGCAAGATTTCCGAAACGATACAGGGCCTCACACGAAGGAAGGGAAGGAAGGAAAGGTGAAGGATTGCCGATTGGTGATTTTGAATTCTCTGCCGCTTTGCGGCTCAGTGGTAATGTTTTTGCCTTTCCCCTCCTTCTCATCCTTAGCGTGAGGCCCTCCGCCTTTGGATTGGGGATATTTGGCCTTTATTTTAGGGTGGCTCCGCTTTTATTCTGCCTCATTTTGCGCAGCAAAATATTTTAATCCGGCGGCGCTGGCGGTTGTTTATCACCGGATCTCGTTGCCCACGAACCCGCTCTCGGCACCGGCTTTCGCCGGATTAATGCGGCACGGTCATTGAGAGGCCCCCGTCGACCACAAGCTCCGTCCCCGTAATGTAGGAGGCGCGGTCGGAGGCGAGAAAGACCGCCGCCTCTGCAACATCCCAGGAATCGCCCATTCGCCCGAGAGGGACGACACGATTGCGCTTCGCCCGCATCTCTTCGATCGAGCATCCTTGGTAGGCATTTTTCAGATAAATCGCTATCCGCGGAGTATCGATCAGGCCGGCGACAATCGTGTTGGCCCGGATCCCGAACGGGGCCACCTCGATGGCGAGCGTTCTGGTAAAGTGCAGGGCAGCCGCCTTCGTTGTGGCGTAGACCAGTGAGGGGTATCCAAGGTGGCGCTTCGCCGCAATTGAAGATGTTGTCAGAATCACCCCCCTCCGGCGCTTTTTCATCCCGGGCAACACGGCTTGTGTCGTGACATGCAGCGCTGTGACATTTGCATCCTGGATGTGGCGCCATTCGGCGGGAGTTGTCAGCGAAGGATCTCCTCCCTTTGCCAGACCGACGTTGTTATGGAGCACGTCGATCACCCCGAACTCTTTTTTCACTTCCTCGATCATTGCCCCAATGGATGCGTCGTTTGTTACATCCACACAAAAAGATTTCGCTTTGCCGCCGGAGCGCTGAATGATTCCCGCCGTGTCTTTCGCGGCATCAAAGTTGACATCGGCCACTGCGACCACAGCGCCTTCCCTCGCGTAGACAGCAGCAATCGCTTTCCCGATGCCCCAGCCCGGCGCAATCGCGCCACCGCCTATGACCAAACAGACCCGGTCCCGGAGAAGGTCTGACCCGCCCCGATTCCCCAAATCTTCATACGTTTCCTGTTGGCACTCTTCTTTGAGACTGGCTGGTATCATTTTGAAAAATCCGAAGGGACGTGCCCGAAGTGCGGTCAACGCACACTATTCAAGTATCCGCACATTCTTGGTTGTGGATTTTTTAAGTCAAGTTATTCGCACCAAAATGTCCGGAATCAGTCCGGATCCGAAGTTTGCCCGCGAATGAAGCCAAT
>JBGSSC010000350.1:0-9866 GCA_041737265.1 Terrimicrobiaceae bacterium
GTGGGGCGGCTTCACGTGGGAAAAACTCGAGGTCGTGGAAGGCAGGTTGCCGCACGACGGGGCGGAGGCTGCCGTCTTGCTCGGAACCATGGCGGCAGAAATGCTGAGCAAAAAAGTTGGTGATGCGATCCAGATCGAGACCGAGGAATTCACCGTCGTGGGAATTGTGGACGGCCACTCGCTCGTCGAAAACGGGGCGGTGATCCTTTCCTTGCCGCTCTTCCAGCAGGCATCCGGCTATGAGGGCCGGGTGAACTTTGTGGATATCCGGGTGCCGTCGGGTGCGAAGAGGGAACGCATCGAGGCCCTTTGCCGGACCATTGAGGAAAATTTCGAGGGTTTGCGTGCCGTGAGATCCTCGGAGGTCGTCGGGACCAGCCAGGGATTCAAAATTGCCAAGGCCATGAGCTGGAGCACATCGTTGCTCGCAATCATCGTCGGCATTTTTGGCGTCATGAACACGATGCTGATGACCGTATTCGAGCGGACCCATGAGATCGGGATTCTCCTCGCCTTGGGGTGGAAGAAGCGAATGATCGTCGGCCTGATTTTGTGCGAAGCGGCCGTGCTCGGAGTTCTCGGCGGGATTCTGGGTGTGTTGCTCGGCGCTGCCACTCTCGCCATCCTTGGCACACTCCCGGAAGTCCGTGGCCTCCTCGAGCCTGACCTGAGTTGGGGGCTGATCGTGCAGGCGGTCCTGATTGCGGTTGGGGTCGGTATCGCCAGTGGCCTCTATCCCGCATGGCGGGGATCGCGATTGTCCCCCAGCGTCGCCCTGCAGGGGTAACAAATATCGCGGTTCATCAGACCCGACGGACGCCGGCGGAGCCCCGTCCTTGCAATGGATTTGGCAGGGCTGGCTCTCCGATGACGGCCGTTGTTATTGAATTTTACCGTTGTCGCCTCAGCGCTTCCGCCGGGCCAGTGCGAAGCCCATTGCTCCAAAGGCAATAAGAGCAACGGTTGATGGTTCCGGAATCACGCTCACGGGATCATAGATGCCAACTTGCCAGCTGGTGACATATTGGTTGTCGAAAAACACCGAGTTGACCAGCGGACCGGTACCCAAACGGTCTGCATACGGGATCGAATAGGAGCCGTTTGTGGAGGCGTCGTAAATTTCATTTCCCCATTGGTTGTAATATTCGTCGTTGGTCGGCTGCACCTCGGAGAAAGCCTGAAGCGGGTCAAGCTTCCACCACTCGTCGCTGGGCATGTCGCTGAGAGGCGTGCCGCCGACCAGGGTGTCGTTGGCTAGAAATCCCATCAGGATGGCACTGGTGATTTCTCCGATGGCGAGGTTTTGGGTGATATTGTAAGCGTTGGAGTTTTCGATGCCGTTGGCGGGGTCGGCGACGAATGCATCGAGGGACGTCCATCCGGCCCCAAAGGTGACGTCATCCAAGTACTGTCCAAAAGCCTGGCCATAAACGATGCCATTGAAGTTGTCCGCGTCGGTCATATTGATGGTGATCGAAGCGTTCTCAAAGGTCGGGCCGGTCGTGAAGCTGCCGTTTCCATTGTTTTTGACCTGCGTGGTGATATTGCCGCTGAGCACAAGGGCCGTTGCATTGCCGCCGCCGTCCGTGGTGAAGCTGGTGGTCAGATTCAGGGTGAAATTGTAGTTGTACGAGCCGTTCGACGTATTGAAGGCATTGGAATTCTGGATGATGTTCGAAATCCCGCTTGTGTTTGCCGCATTCATGTACGGGATAAAGCTCTGAAAGGGTGGCACCTGTGCCGGCGGATACGTGGAAGGTCCAACAAAACGCAGCGTCGTGCCATTCCCATCAACAATCTTGCTGGCCGGCGAAATGGTTTCCAGTGCCGAGTAGATCTGGCTGGTGCTTTTGTTAAACTGGGTCTGCTGCAACTGCGTGGTCCCGTTGTAGCTGGTGATTGAGAGTGGTGCCGTGAAGTAGTTGATGTTTGTCAGATTACCCTGATCCCCGTTGCCGCCAGTGCGGGTGATTTCAAAATTCTGGAAAACCGTCAGGCCGCCGGAGGAATTCGTAAAAAATCCGGGAGCGGTCGCGAGCGTGGAGAATTGGCTGCCGTAAGCGAGGTAGATGGCGACACTGCTTGCAGTCGTCACCCGGAAGGTCTGATTCGTGACATCGGCCAGCCGGATTCCATTGGAAAGGTAGTTTGTCAGCGTATTGCTTTCCTGTTGGTAGGTGCCATAGGTCAGGGTGCTGTTGCCATTGTAGGTGATGTCGATGGGAGGAGGTGCCGCACCACCTCCATTTGAGAAATACAAATAGATGTCTTCCGACGCCGAATTGCCCGTGAAGGAACTGAAATTGTTGAAGATCAGATCCAGGTAAGCCGGGGCCTGGCACATGGCGGTTCCCGCCGTGATGGTTAAACTGGTGGCAGCAATAAGAAAAAGGCGAAGAAATTTCATCAAAGAGAATTGGGTGCGCGCTCTTCTGGTTTATTGCTTCAGGAGGGTCAAGAATTTTGTCTTCTGACTCGCCTTTCCATATAGCGGGACGAGGGTCAGCCATGGCGAAAGGTCTTCTCATCCACAATCCCAAGGCAGGCAAGGAAGATGCCGGGCTTCTTCCAAAACTTGTCGCGGCACTCGGCGATGTGGAATCCGTCAGCCTGGAAGAGCTCGGCGGTCCCGAAAATGCGCCACATCGAGCCAAAGAGTCCGGGTGCCAATGGGTGGCTGTGGCAGGAGGTGACGGCACGGTGGAGGGCGTGGCGGCGGCCCTGACCGGAACAGACCTCCCGCTCGGTGTCGTCCCCACAGGCACTTACAATAACTTCGCCCGCAGCCTCAACCTTCCCCTGGATGCGGCTGAGGCCTGCGCGGTAATCAAGGAAGGGAATCCCCGCTCGATTGATGCCGGTCTTGCCAATGGACGGCTGTTCTTCGAATGCCTTGGAACCGGTCTGGATGCCGCCCTCTATCCTTTGGGCGAGGAAATCAAATCGGGACGCTTCAGCCGGTGGATTGACCTATTCCGTCGCGCTTTTCGCTACCGCCCCCAGAAGTTTTTACTGACCTTGGATCGCCCTCTCTCACAGGCGATCGCCTCCGGATCACGCAACGAAAGCCGTCATCTTCTCCGCCGTCTGGCCCGCAGTCCCAAGTCCGAAGTCACCCTGTCCGCCCTCATGATCACCGTTTCCAATGGACCCTTTTTCGGCATGAATTTTGCCGTCGCACCGGACCAGCGCATGGACGACGGACTCCTCACCGTCACGATCTTCAGCCGCTACAGCAAGCTCCAGCTTTGGTGGCATTTTCTCTCCATCGCATTCGGGCGGCGCGTTTACGATCCGAAATCCATCACCCTGCGCGTCGCAAAATTGCACATCGCCGGTCCGAAGAAACTTCCCGTTCACCTCGATGGCACCCCACAGAAAGATCTCTGGCCGGTGGACGCTGCCTGCAAGCCCTCCGCTCTCCAGGTTTTTCAACCTGCTCGCTGAGACTCCCGAAGGGGCTCAGGTAAAAACACCCGTCAAGCGGGATTCGGGGAGCCGGTGGTCCAAACCACGGCCTGAGACAGCTTTCGAAAGGATCCTCACACGAATGAATCCCGTTCCTGTGTTTCCGGCGCTCGATAGTTGGGAAATTGAAAGGTGGTGCCAGCTCGAATAAGAACTGTGCCTTATGCAAAAAGTTCAAGTTCTGCTCTCCGATTCCAAAAAACCCGCCAAATGGTTGTTTTACGGCGACAGCATCACGCACGGGGCGCTCCATACGTTTGGGAGGCGCGATTATACCGAGCATTTCAGTGAACGCGTGCGCACGGAGTTGGGGCGGCCTCAGGATATCGTGATCAAGACGGCGATCAGCGGAAACACGACGCGTGATTTGCTGGCCACGTTCGACTGGAGGGTGGCCGGCTTCCAGCCCGATGTGGTTTTTCTGATGATTGGAATGAATGATTGCAGCACCGGGCGGAACATCCCTCTGGTGGAATTCCGGAGCAACCTGCGCCTCCTTGTTAACAAAATTGAGGAATTCGGAGGCCTGCCCATTCTTCAGACCACCTGCCCGATTTTGCACGGCAGCGCACCGGATCGGGAGGAGAATTTTCCGGCGTTCATGAACGCCATCCGGGAACTCGCGGCGGAACGCTCGCTGGATCTGGTGGACCATGAGGCTTATTGGAAGGCCCATGCCGACAAGCACTATTATTGGATGAGCAACGCCTTTCATCCCAACGGAGAAGGGCACCTGGCTTTTGCGCATGAGCTTTTCCGGAAGCTCGGAATTTTTGACGAAAATTCGACGACCTGCCGGTTATTCCTGCCTTAAACTTGGGGGCTTTGAGACTCTCTCCTTGCTGCTGATATCCCCGCGACTCATCATCCGTTCACCGCTGCTGCGGAAGCCGGATGCTGATCATCTTTGCTTCGTCTATTCATTCCATCGCGGTCCCGCTTATTGTTTGCAGTGTTGTCCTTGTCATTCGTTTGCCCGAAGGCATGAGTGGCAAGGGTTGCAGCGAGGAGGAGAGTTATTGGGATTTTTTTCATAAGGTTGTTGGTAACACTGTCCTTTTCGCCGTGGAGCCGGTCCCTGGTTGTCGCCCTAGCCTCACATCAGGCGTTCCCCGATCAGGGTGATAGAGCAGCTTTGCTAAGAAACGATTTGAGGCAAATTGTAAAATCCGGCGGTAACGGCACTCGTTCCTAACCGGGTCCCGTTGCCAACAAACCCGCTCCTGGCACAGGCTCCCGCCGGATTAGGCGCTTTCCGCTAAAGTCCTGGGCAAAAAGCGCAAGACTTCCGGAAACAATGCATTGCCTCACGCCAACACCTGCGCGATAGCGCAACCGTTCAATGGGCAACTTGAGAGTGCCGCCGGGAGGCAACCGCAGCGAAGCGGAGTAAAGGAGGGGAAGGAAGCAAAGGGATGCAGAGGATAAAATTATGGAGCTGGTGCCGCTAGGCATCCATGGAGACAGTGGCCTGGTCTTTGTTCTGCCTCATTTTGCGCAGCAAAATATTTCTAATCCGGCGGCGTGGGCGGATATTTCTCACAGGCTCTCCTTGCCAAGAAACCCCCGCATGGCACCGGCAACGGCCGGATTAGGGTTATTGTTTGCCGGTCCACCCGGCGATTTGGCGCAGTATCTCCCCGGCTTCTTTTGTATTAGCAATTCCCGAGACCGAGCTGATCCAGACCCCTTCGGGACTCAATGACTCGAAGAGAAGGTTCAGCTCTTCCGCCGGCACAGAAATCACCTGCATCGCCTTTCTCCTGCTCTGGATGTGCTGATAGACCCCGATCCAGTCAGCCCAGTTATCCCGGCCCGCGCCCGGCACCCATTGAATCGCGTGAATCTCCGGAATATCGAGCAGTCGATCCAGATAGCGAAGCGCTTGGGGACCATCGAGATGGTAAATGCACCGGTCCATGTGTTGGCATTCGCGCACGATGCCTGGAAGGAAAAGGTCGTCGAATGCCTCATCCGAGATCATGCAGGAAAAATCATTGGATGGAATATGGAATTTTCCCTTGCCGGTCGCGGGAAGCCAGCTCGTGCTGGGCATCCCCGCATCCGAGAGAACATGGTGGAAATGATCGTACACTTCCAAAAAAGCCGTGGTGATTTTGTCGCAGAGATCTCTGATTTTTTCCGGGCATTCGAGGGTATCGATGAGAAGCTCCTGCGGGTCGCGAAAAGCAGCTATCGCATCGCCTCCCCCGTGCAGGTCCGTGTAGCCGACAATGAATTTTCCTTTCGCTGCCTCGAGCAGAGCCCCGGTCAATTCTTCCAGCTTACGGAAGTAGAATGAGTTCCAGTCCATGTGCAGCCGCTCGAGGCTTTCTTCCGACCAATTTGCCAGAACCGGTTTGCTCCATGCCGTGTGCGGTCCATATTCCATTTCGCACCCGTAAAATGCCGAAAAGACCTCGGGGCCGAGATTCGGCCAGGCGATCGGGAGGCTGTCGGCGAAGTGAACCGTATTGCGCAACCCCGCTTCCGCCCGTGCCACGATGTGCCCGGTATCCATCCAGCCGTCCCGGGAAGTCGCGTGCTGCTTGAAAGGAACAGCCACGCATTCGTCTGCCGGACGGGGAAAGCTGATCGAAACCAAAGGGCGATCCAGCACCTCGCAATGCCACCACGCTTCGTAGCGGTCGAAGACGTCATCAAAATCGGGTTTCAGTTCAAACATGATGAATTCAGCGAGGCACTGCCTAAGGCCAAGCAAGACATGATCACAAATTTCTGCCCTTCACTGATTGCAGACCGTCTTTACGCGGAGAGCGGCGTTGCGGGATGGGTTCGAGGATTTTTCTTTGCTGGGGAGTCAAGGATGCAAGCAACTCCTCGGAATAGCGGTAGCCGTACCGCGTGCTTCCCCAGCTGGGACCGTATCGATAAATCACCACCCGCCGCTCGCCCGGGTTGGTTCGCTCCGTGGCGCCGTGAAGGATGGCATCCACAAACATCAGGGCATCTCCAGCCTTCAAACGGACTTCCTGAGCGTCCGCAGGCGGCGAAGTCATGGTCAGGCGATCCGACCAGGAAGCGGGCAGCCCGGGATGATCAAAACTGGCCTTGTGACTTCCGGGAATCACGAGAGTCCCGCCGTCACCGGGTCCGATGTCGCCCAGAGCCAGGAGGATATTGACCTGCCCGCAGCGGAAATTACCGTTCACGACGCGATACTGATTCCGCACGATGGCATTTTGTCCTCCCGAATGCATGGGAAAAAATCCGCCGGTGTGCCGTACCGAAGCGAAGCATTCGTCGATGAACAGGCCTTCGACATAGGTATCTTGCTCGCCGCAATAGCGCATCAGGCGCGCGACCCATGAGGGATGATCGATGAGCTTCACAAACGGGCCGCCCGCTTCGACGATGTTTTGCAACTCCATGCCCGCGCTTCCATTGTTGTCAAAACGCTCCACGTTTCCCCACCAGCCACCCTGCTCAAGATCGCGGGGGAAACCGTCAAAAGCTTTATTCAACTCCGCCAGCAATTCCGTATCCACAGCATTTTCCAAAATGGCGAATCCGTTGATGTCGAACTGATAGTCAATGAGATCAATGGTGGTTTTCACCCTACCCACTCTGTCACAGGAGAAAAATATGGCAATCCCGGCCAGGCCAGAAAACCTATAAGATCGTCCGATTTTGTTTGTGCCCCTGGAGCTAGGAAGCTAGGGATGCCGCTCCATGGCCCGTCCGAACTCCGGCATCGTTCCACCCACCTGCCAGCTTGTCACTGGACGTCAGGATTCCCGGCGCCCGATCAGTGCCCGACGGCCACGCGGCACCTCCGAGTGGCTGCTGATTTTCACCGAATCGGGAGGAGCCTATTTTCGCCATCAAGGTGAGGCTTTCACCGCCGGAGGCGGGGACGTGATGTTGATCCGACCCGGCACGCCGCAGGATTACGGGCTGGATTCGGGAATGGGGCGTTGGAAAAATATCTGGGTCCATTTTCTGCCGCGGGCGGGCTGTCTGGACTGGATGCAATGGCCGGAGCTTTCTCCCGGCACGATGCGCCTGTCGTTGCCGTCCCCTGCCCGGAGTGTGGTGCGCAAGGAGCTGATCGCAATGGACGTGGCGGCTCATTCGAGCGGACATCATCAGCAGGAGTTGGCCGTCAATTCCCTCGAACGCGCTCTCATCCTGTGTGACAGCGTCAACCCGCGATCGGCGGAAAGCCGCATGGATCCGCGTATTCGCAAGGGGCTGGACTGGATTTGCCTTCACTACGACCAGCCTGTCACACTGGGCGCGCTTGGCCGGCATTGCGGTCTGTCCCGCTCGCGTCTTGCCCAACTCTTCAAAGAACAAACCGGTGAAACCCCGCTGGCCTTTCTGGAGGAACAAAGGCTGCGACGTTCCCACGAACTTCTCTTGCACACGCCCTTAAGCCTGACCGAGATCGCCAGCCAAACCGGTTTTTCCAACCCCTTTTATCTATCAACCCGCTTCAAGCTGCGTTTCGGTCAAAGCCCGCGATCCGCCCGGAGAAACCATGCGACACAAACAATGGCAAAATCGTCTTCTCTCGGCCCCCGGTAATTTCTCAGTCCAGCATGGGGTTCCCGCGCTATGCCCACCTGAGACCGGCGTGTGTTAGCGTAGCTCTGATTTTCACACAATGATTACAGGGGATCCAACACACTCCCACCGACCGCACAGGCATCAATCGCCTGCACGAAGAAGACCATCGCGGCAGGCATCCTGTAGCCACCGCATCTTGCCGCCAGGTTTTGTCTGATTAGGAATCCGCCCTACCGAGATGAGGATTTGGCATGGAGCCGGAGGATGCGATCCACCTCGGCGATGGCCCGGGGGTGCTGATTTGACCAATGCCCGCTCGGAACGATCAGCTCGCTTTGGGCTCCCGGGATATGGCTGCTCCAGTAGGGCACGATGCCATCGGTGCTTTGGGGCGGGGTTTTGTCGCGATTCCCTCCTTTGCCCCGGTCGGCGATGATGGAGTGGTATGGAACTCCTCCAGTCACGGGAATCTTGTTGATCGCGGTGACGAAACGGTTGTCGGGATCGAGGGCATCGATGCTGGTTGGCAAACCCCGGAATTTCTTTTTTCCATCCGGTCTGGCCACCATGAGTTGCGCCATTTCATGGCCAACCGGGGTAAACTGGGAGGGACCATCCATGATCATCGAGCCCAGTCTGCCAACCAAGGAAATGGCCATGTCGGCCCCGCCAAGCGATGCCGACATGAAGATCACCCGGGAGACCTCGTTCCGGGGCTTGAAGATGAGTGCGTCAGTGATGACCTCGCGGGCTTTGGGGGTCAGGGGAGTTGATTCGGGAGGTGTTTTAAAAAAGGCATTCCAAATGGTTCGGCCGCTATCGGTGATGAGCACGCGGGAGATCATGCCGCCCATGCTGTGGCCGATGACAACGATCGGTTTGTGTCCCGGATAGAATAATCCGATCTCGTCCATTTTTTTCCTGAGAACCGAGGTCATCAGGGGGTAGGGGAACCCGGTGGGATAGCTATAAAACCAGATCTGATATTTTTTTCTAAAATCCGGGTTTGACCGAAGCTGCTCAATCATGGGCGCCCAAGTGGCCTGGGAATCTCCCAACCCATGGATCAGAAGGACCGGGATTTTTTTGGGGTCATAAGGCTGGAGCCTCGCGATGCGGGTGGTGGCCGCGAATGCGCCGGGGTTGAACATGCGCTTGAGTTCGATCCTGCGGGGTCGGAGTTCCGCCAGAGCAAGGGAGATGGGAACAGAGAAGTCCGCTGCGACAGGAAAGGTGTGACCGGCAAACTTGGCGTCTTCTGTTGCCAAGGGGTCGACAAAGACGGCGGTGCAGTCTCTCCCCCGAAAGCGCAGGATCTCGGTGATGCCGTAATAGACGTTTTTTCCCTGAATGAAGGGGTCATATTTTGTTGGGTCAAAATTTTTGCTGGCAATGACCATGGGGGCACCGAGGCCTTCTTTCACAGCTCTCTCCCTCACCAAAGTTCCGCGAAATTCAAAGCGGTCGGCTGGGAGGATGCGAAAGTTCGAGGGATCATGTTCAGGTTTCCCATCCGTCAAAATCGAGAAGTTCCAGTTTCCGTTCCGACCGGGACAAACGATGGGGGCTTTCCAAGGCTGCAAGCCGGATTCATGGAGCACATCAAAAAGCCGGCTGACCGCAAAGTTGTAGTCCTGAAGCGCCTGCTGATCGCTTGGATTTTGTTCCAGTTCTTTCGAAGCGATCGATGCGGCATCGATGAAGCGTCCCATTTGGGACTCGTGCGATTTGGCAGGCCTTTTGAGGGCTTGCACCATGAGCGTTCCCGCCGGGGAGGACCCCTGGCAACGGGGCTCTTTTTCCCTGACGGTGGCGTAATTCTTGCATCCCGAGCCGACCACGGTTGCGGTCAGCGCGAGAACAAG
>JBGSSC010000355.1:0-2918 GCA_041737265.1 Terrimicrobiaceae bacterium
GACGCCGGAGCAGAAACTCGCAATCGAAACACGGCTTCTGCGCACAGCATGGTTCACCTATCTGGCAAAGTCCAAGGCGCTGGCAGCGTTCTGGAGTGATCCGAAAATCGGCGACCCGGCTTTTTACGAAGAGGTCCTGAAACCCGAGATCGAACGCAATACCACGGCTGGCGAGGCCCTGGGCGATCCTTATACCTGGAACGAGGAGAGCCTGAAAAAGTCCCGCAAGCTGATGAACGACTGGATGGAGTTTAATTACAAAGTCTCCGAGCTGCGCACGGCCTATCTGGTGGACAAGCGGTTTGCCGAGGCGGAATAACCGCCCCCGGTTTTCCCCTGAACGTCTATGCCACGTCTTAATCTTCCGGTGGACCTCCCGCCATGCGGGACGCTGGTGGGCACGGGAATTATGAATTCCAAGGCCGGGTACCTCGTGGGCTCGGGAAAAATGCACACCACCTGGGTGCCCCAGCTCTTCTCCCCGCTGGAGCTCCTCGATAAAATCCTCGAAGATAATCAGGGCAACTTTGTCCAGTATTGGGGATTCAGCGGCGGGCTGGGACCGGTCACCTTCGCCCGGCATCATGCCTTGGAGGACCTGGGTATGACACCGCCGGAGCCGGACTGGAAAAATGCCAGGAATCTCGTGGTGAAAGACTGGGTCAATCCCGAAGACTACAAGGAGCGCTCGGGGGCGGGCGTGCTCAAGCTGATCAAGGCCGCTTTGGACAAGGGGTTGTACATAGCCCTGCTCTACACGGAATCGCATCCTCAGTGGTCGAAGCAATTCATCAACGTCGGAGGGAAATTTTATCTGGGATATGATTTCGGGGAGCGTTTTTCCTTCCGCTTCGACGAGAGCCACCGGCGCTCGGTCGATTTTAGCGAGATAACGCTGAAAATGCTGGCGGATGACCTGGTCGGGCGGGTCGCCACCCATGTGGATGAGCGTCACGCCAACGGATGGGGAAATGTCGCCGCCACCAGTGGCAACTTCTATCTCGATTACGAGATCGCCGCCGGTGCCGACATCCCCATGACCGAGGACTTCGGCTGCGACCTCAATCTTTTCTCGGCTCTTTCCCGCGGCCTTTTCCGCCAATACTCTCTGGCGATCTGGGGATCCCATCTGGCGCACGAACACTATTCCTGGATCCCTTACTCCAGCGAGTTTAAGTTCCCTCTCCTGCGCGCCGCCATGTTCATCAAATACCTGGCCGGCTGCAAAATGATCCTGAACGAAAGCGGGGGATGGTATCTGGAAGCAGCACTGGTGACGGATTCACCGCTTTTTGAAACGACCCGCGTCCTGCCCGGACACCACAAACTCCGCGACCCCTACCTCGGAGCCCCATTCGTGGAAGAGGCAAGCAGGACCTTCCACAAAATCGACTACCACTCCCCCACCGCGCAGGCCTACCGGCGCGAGATTTCCAACTTCTACGATTTCGTTAAAGAGCATGGAACCCCCGCGGGCCAGCCGGAGACGACGCTGGCGGTGATCAAGGGCCAGTACGATTTGGGCAGTCCGGGGTTTGAACCGAACGGAGTCGTGGCCGGAATGCATGACCTCGCCGAGGAGAACCCGCGCTGGTTCAGTGCCCAGCCCGAACGGAGTTGGGATATCGTAAAGAAAGTTTTTTTTCCGGCCCCTCCGGTCATGGATCCATGGCCGAACCGGTTCCTTTCCGGCACCCCTTACGGCCCGATCGATATCACCAGCTTCGCACGGGACAATGCGGACGCGGATTTTCTCTCCGCCAACTACAAGGCCCTGCTTTTCGCAGGCTGGAACACGGCCTCCGGGAAACAATACCGTGAGCTTTGCAGCTTTGTAAAAAATGGGGGAATTTTGTTTCTCTCGATTCCCCACCTTTCCACCAATGTAACGCGCAACTACAGCTCATTCGGAGTGGAAGAACTGCTTCATGGAGGGGATTTTTCCGAACTGTGTGGCCTCAAGGTCAAAGCCAGAGGCAAGCGCTTCTATTGGGCCACCGCCCCGGATGATCGTGGA
Organism: Terrimicrobiaceae bacterium; assembly: GCA_041737265.1. Taxonomy (GTDB): domain Bacteria; phylum Verrucomicrobiota; class Verrucomicrobiia; order Chthoniobacterales; family Terrimicrobiaceae; genus JBGSSC01. Next base: position 2,018 of record JBGSSC010000355.1, read on the forward strand.
GAGCTCGGATTCAAGTTCCCGCGGCGCTTCGGCATCCTGTCGGTCCGCATGGGCGACATTGAGATCATCGATCCAGCGGTCGAGGTCCTTGCCACGGACGACGAGGACTTTCTGCCCGTGCTTCTAAGACGCCGCCTGGGCAAAGGTCAGATCTATTTTCTGAACACCTGGGCGTATCCCGGCGCGACCGATCAGGACTTCGGTCCCGGCGCGGAACGGAATTCCCCGGGTCTCACCGGTTATGTTTACCGTCACATTGCCCGCCAGGTCCGCGGAACCGTTTGGATCACCGACGATCAAGTGGAACCTGGACCGGAATGCACCTTTGTCAGTTATTCCTACTATCCCGAAGACGGCACGATTTGCCTGCTGAATATCGATTTCAACAACGCGCATCGCATCTTTGTGCACCGCTCCGGCCTCTCAGAGCAGGTGAACCTTGCCCCCGGGGCGTTTCGAACACTTTCAACCAGTTCCTAAAATTCATGACACACTCAAAAACCGCCGTCTCAACTTTTGCATGCAGCCTGCTCGGCCTCGCCGGCTGCCTTGTAGTCGCCGTCCCACCCGCTTCCGCCCAACAACAGGGTCTCACGGTCGATTCCGGCTCGGGGCCCATCCGCAAAAAACTTATCAACCGCGGCTGGGGAGCACCAACGGTCGAGGAGTTCCGCGACAACATCAAATTGATCGAGGCCTCACCGTTTGATGGAACCGCCATTCGCGTTTACGTCAAGGACGATGAAGGAAAATCCATCACGGTCTTTGGCGCCGGCGCGAACCAGCCGTGGAAGCAGGAATGGTTTCAACCGGCCATCGATATCCTGAAAAATGTGGATTCCGAAAAACGTGCGGAAAGTTTTATGAGCCTTTCCCTGGCGGTTGCACCCAATGATTTTGC
>JBGSSC010000390.1:0-2354 GCA_041737265.1 Terrimicrobiaceae bacterium
ACCGCGACCGAGGTCGGCTCGATCAATGGCGGGTTCCTTGCCATCAAGCCCATGCCCGGAGACCCCACCCGCGCCATGATCATCATCAGCGGACGCAATGAGCAGGAAGTCGGCCAGACAGCCCTCGCATTTGGCCTCATCAACTTCCCGCTGCCAGACTCCCAGTTCGCGACGATCGACCGGCTCAACCTTCCTACAACCCCTCCCTATATTCGGAACGCCCCGCTTAATATGCCGGGGGTCTATTCGTTCGATCAGTTCAAATACCGCACCCGCACAATCAAGGGCTGGAATACAGGCGGCTACGACATCCCGGTCTACATGCCGGGTGACATCTCAAGAGACGACGCCAGCAATGCGGAGCTGCGTCTGAACTTTGCCTACGGAGCCGCAATGCGCAAAGACTCAACATTCAATGTCTGGATCAACGGTCAATTCCAGACGACAATCCGGCTTTCGAATCAGGACGGTGCGATCCACAACGGACACCGCTTGTTCCTGCCGATGAAGGCGTTCCAGCCCGGAAGAAACGACGTCTCGCTGGTGCCTGCAATGGTCCCCCTTTACAGCGACCAGTGCCAGATCCTGCAGGACGAGAACCTGGTTTTTACGCTTTACGACGACAGCGAATTCATTTTCCCCCGGGCACTTCGCCGGGCCCGGTTGCCCAGCCTTGGCATTTTCTCACAGACGGCATTCCCTTATTCCGCGCCTCCCGATGGTGTTGAGACTGCTGTGTGCGTCGCGGGCCGCGACGAGGAGACGGTTTCCGCGGCTTGGACTGTGATGGGCAAGATGGCGCAGATTTCCGGCGCGTTGTTGAGCAAGGCGGAGGTTTCTTTCAAGCCGCCGCGGAGCAAAAAGAGTCTGCTGGTCATTGGCCCCCGGGATCAGTTGCCGCCCGAAGTGCTGGAAAAGGCTCCGGTGTCGCCCCTTGAGGTGGGCCGGATCCGCTATCTGGTGAGCGCAATTCCCAAACCCCGCAGGGATGCAACCACCCCGGTCGATGAGTTCCTTCAGAAAATCCGCGGCCAACCAACGGGCAACACCGACGTGGCACCACCGGCCGTCGCCGAACTCAACCTTACAGCGGACCTGGCCGAGGAAACGGTGATGATCCAATACGAGTCTCCGTTTAATGTGGGATTTCCAGTCACGTTGATCACTGCGGGCAACTCCCGCCGGTTGGTCGAAGGGGCGTATGCCCTGCAGGACCGTCGCGTATGGGATAACCTTACCGGCGACCTCGCTGCCTGGAGTTTGCGCGAGGACTCCCTGGCTGTTGCAAAGGTCGGGCCCGACTTTGTGTTCAAGGCCACCTCAATTGCCAGCCGCGTTGCGACCCGCTTCGATGCGAACCCATGGCTGCTGGCTATTTCGGTGATTGGTGTCCTCGCATTGCTTGGAGGAGCTGCCGCCTACGCGCTTCGCAGACGGGAACGTCAAGAGGAGGAAAAAGGCAGCGGATGAAAAGCGGGAAGACTCTCAGTCTTGCCGGTGGTGTCCTCGTTGTTGTGGGAGCTGCCTTGGTAATCTTCGCCTTGCGGAGGGATGGACCCAACGACCTGCCCTCAGCCGACTGGCGGGAATTCCGTTCCGCCTTTATCTCGCGCGATGGCAGGGTCATCGATACGGGCAACGGAGGAATTTCGCACAGTGAAGGACAGGGTTACGGAATGCTTTTTGCCCATGCCTATTCGGATCGCCGCACCTTCGAAAGACTGTGGCAATGGACCCGCACGAATCTCCAAACCCGCCCGAACGACAAATTGCTTTCCTGGCAATGGAGCGAAAACGGGGGCAACGGAAGGGTGACCGATGCCAACAATGCCTGCGACGGAGACATCCTCGTTGCGTGGGCCCTCACCCGCGCTGCCAAGACGTGGGGGGTCTTCGGCTACACGCAATCCGCGCTGGAAATCCTTGCCGACCTCCGCCGCTTGGCGCTGGTCGAGGCCTCTGGATCGACCTACCTGCTGCCGGGTGTGGAGGGATTCCGCAAAGAGGAAGGAATTGTTTTGAACCCTTCGTATTATGTTTTCACAGCGCTCAGGGAACTGGATGCGGCATTTCCCGGAGCCGGATGGGGCGAACTCTCGGCCCCCGGCCGGGAGCTCATTTCCCAGTCGAGGTTTGGGAAGTGGCAATTGACGCCTGACTGGGTCTTTCGTGCCGACAACGGGATTATTGCCATTGCTTCGGGGTTTCCTCCGGACTTCGGCTACAACGCGGTGCGGATTCCGCTCTACATCGCATGGGAGGATCCGGACTCCCCCCTGCTCGCGCCCTTTGCCGAATTCTGGAACAAGCCTTCGGAAGGCGGAGCTCTGCCTGCCACAGTCAATTTGCAGACC
>JBGSSC010000394.1:0-5439 GCA_041737265.1 Terrimicrobiaceae bacterium
CAACCCGGACAACAAGTGGCCGAAGGCGACAAGTTGATAACGCTCGAGGCTATGAAGATGCACACTCTCGTTTATGCAACCCATCCCGGGAAAATTGATGCCGTGCATGTTCAGGCCGGGGATGCCGTGGAGGAGGGACAGCCTCTGGTGACTGTCACGTAGCAATGATTCTCCTTCTTGCAACAACCCCGGATGCCGTGCTCGGAGTCGATACAGCGCTTCTTATCATCCTGGCGGTTGGCTTTGCGATTCTGGCTCACACTGTTTTTCAACTGCGGAGGCAGGTTGCGTCCCTGACAGGGAAGCCGGGAACACCTTCCCCGCCAGCCAAGCCACCTTTGCCCGGGCCTGTCGCTCTCACTTCGCGGGTTCATGCCGCCATTGCAGCAGCCATTTTTGCCTCGCTCGGCCCCGGCCACCGGGTGGTTTCCATTTCCAATGCACCCGATCTTATGTGGTCACGCGAAGGACGGCGCCAAGTGTTCCTCTCGCACAGGCTGCGTTGAGAATCGGAAGAGGAGCAAACCATGGATAACCTTACATTCGGACTTACTATGGCCATTGTCGGCATGGGCGGCACGCTCGTTACCCTCGGCCTCATGGCATTGCTGATCCATCTCCTGACAGTGTTTCTGCCTCCGGGCGATGGGAAGGGAGATTCATGAGTGAGGCAATTCTTGGTGGGCTGGAGGCACTTACCAGCGGCTTCCGCGAACTTGCCCAGAACGGCGGACCGGGCCTCATTATGCTCGCGATTGCAGGGGGGATGTTTTATCTGGCGATTGCGAAGGGGGTTGAGCCGTTGCTCCTTCTGCCGATCGCCTTCGGCTGCATGCTGGTCAATTTGCCACTCAGCGAAATGATGAGTCCGGAGGGGACTCTCCGTACCCTATACAATATGGGAATTGCCAATGAGCTGTTCCCTCTTCTCATCTTCGTCGGCATCGGCTCCATGACCGACTTTACCCCGCTGCTGGCCAACCCGAAGTTGTTGCTCTTCGGTGCTGCCGGCCAGCTCGGGATTTTCCTCACGCTGTTGTTGGCGCTTGCTCTCGGGTTCTCCCAGTCGGAGGCGGTATCGGTAGCGGCCATCGGTGCCTGCGACGGGCCGACGGTGATTTATGTTTCCAATCTCTTCGCCGAGCGTGACCAGATTCCGAAAGCCATGGTGGGAGCACTCGCCGTGGCTGCTTATTCCTACATGGCATTGGTCCCGGTCATCCAGCCACCCATTATGCGCCTGCTCACCACGCGCAAAGAGCGCGAGGTCAAAATGCCGAGCCCGAAAGGCAAAGTTTCCAAGGCAGCTCTTATTGCCTTTCCCATTGTGGTGGTTGTCATCACAGGCATCATCGCTCCGAAAGGGCTGCCGCTCATGGGGATGATCATGCTCGGCAATTTTATCAAAGTTTCGGGTGTGGTTCCCCGGCTCGCCAGCGCCGCGGAGAACGAAATCGCCAATGTCTCAACCCTCTTCCTGGGCCTCGCCATCGGAGGAACCATGGCTGGCCCCCAGTTTCTGACGCGCGAGACCCTGATGGTTTTCGGCCTCGGATTTGTGGCCATCACAACCGATACGGTCGGAGGAATCCTCCTCGGAAAGGTCTGGTACTGGCTCTCCGGCGGCAAGGTGAATCCGCTTGTCGGCGCCGCGGGCATCTCCGCCTACCCGATGGCGGCACGCATTGTTCAGGTTGAAGGTCAGCGCTGGAATAAACACAACTTTCTTCTGATGCACGCGATGGCCGCAAACACGGGCGGCCAAATCGGCTCGGTGATGGCCGCCGCCATCATGCTTTCCATTCTGAAGGGGCTTGGAATTCTATGAGCCTTGGAGATGGCATTACGCCAGTGCCCATCCTGCGGCTGGGCGCTGCGGGGTGGAAGCTCCACGCTTACCCGGTACTTGATTCGACCAACGATCTCGCGAGGGATTTGCCTGCGTGGTCGGCTGTAACCGCCGGCGTACAGCGAATGGGACGCGGTCGTTTCGGGCGGGCATTCGCGAGCGCCGGGGGCGGGCTCTGGCTTTCTGCTGTGGTTCCCGCCGAGCCTCCTGCCTCGCGCTGGGCCGGGTTCTCGCTTGCCGTGGGGCTTCATGTCCTGCGTGCTCTCGAGCGTATCGGCATTCCGGAAATCCGCCTGCGATGGCCCAACGACCTGATGGTTGGCAGCCGCAAACTCGCCGGACTCCTCGTCGAGCAGGGCACCGATACCACGCTCGTCGTCGGCCTCGGTCTCAACGTTTCCAACCGGCCTTGGGAGCAGGACCCCTCACTTGAATTCCGGGCCGTCAATCTTGTTGGACTCATCTCACCGGTGCCCGAGCCGGATGAGTTGGCAACTCCCATGCTGGACGCCATTGCCGACGCCCATGACGATCTTTTCAATCGGGGGCTCGAGGGAGTTGTGACCGATCTGAATGCACGCTGGGTGCCGCGAAAAGTCGTGCTCGCTCTCCACTCCGGCGAACAAATTGATGCCAATTTCGAAGGACTTGACCCCCACGGCAACCTTCTGATCGAGTCCGCAGGCGGTCGCCGAGCCGTGCTGCCACACAACCAAATCGAACGCCTCAGCGAAGTCACCGAATAATCCTCAAATCCATACCATCCCATGCCCTATAAAAATCTCACACCCGAACAAGCCGCAGCACTCATCGCCGACCGCTCGACGATCGGCTTCAGCGGGTTCACCCCGGCCGGTGCGGCCAAGGCCATTCCGATCGCACTTGCCGCACGGGCAAAAGCAGAGCATGAGGCCGGACGTCCGTTCCAGGTGGGAGTCGTCACCGGTGCTTCCACCGGTGACTCCCTTGATGGGCAGCTTGCCCGCGCCGATGCAATTGCATGGCGCACCCCGTACCAATCGAACAAATTCCTCCGTCAGGCCATCAACTCGGGCAAAACCCGCTTCTTTGACATGCACCTTTCGACTTTGCCGCAGGCGGTCCGCTACGGATTTCTCGGCAAGTTCGACTGGGCTGTGATCGAGGCGGCCGATGTGACCCCTGACGGGAAAATCATCCCCACGACCTCGGTCGGCGCATCACCGACTTTTTGCCACTCGGCCGAAAAAATTCTGGTCGAACTCAACCGGTTTCACCCGAGGGAGTTGAACGGGCTTCATGATATCTACGAGCCCAAGGATCCCCCTCACCGCGGACCGATCCCTCTCAATAATTGTTCGGACCGGATCGGTACCCCCTACATCCAGGTCGATCCTTCCAAAATTGCCGGTATCGTGGAGACCAACCTGCCCGATGAGGTTGGAGGCTTCGACCCGGCGGATGCAACGACCTCGAAAATCGGCGAAAATGTGGCGGAGTTCCTTGCAGCAGAAATCCGTGCCAGGCGGATTCCGCCGGAATTCCTGCCGCTCCAGTCCGGTGTGGGCAATGTTGCCAACGCCGTGCTCGCCGCCCTTGGTGAGCACCCCGACATCCCTCCCTTCGAGATGTTTTCGGAAGTCATCCAGGATTCGGTGATCGCCCTGATCCGCACGGGAAAATGCAAGTTTGTAACCGGAACCTCACTTACGGTAAGCCCGGAAATCCTCGCCGATATTTATTCGGACCTCGAATTTTTCAAATCCCGCATCCTCCTCCGCCCGCAGGAAATCACAAACAATCCCGAGCTCGTCCGCCGCCTCGGGATCATCACGGTCAATACCGCCATCGAAGTGGACCTTTTCGGCAACGTGAACTCCACGCACGTGATGGGATCATCCATGATGAACGGCATCGGCGGTTCGGGCGACTTCACCCGCAATGGATATATTTCCATCTTTACCTGCCCGTCACTCGCCAAAGGTGGAAAAATCAGTCCGATTGTTCCTTTGGTGAGCCACATGGACCACAGCGAACATTCCGTGCAGGTTGTCGTTACCGAGCAGGGGGTCGCCGACCTCCGCGCACGCACGCCGCATGAACGCGCCGAACTCATCGTGGATCATTGCGCCCATCCCGACTTCCGTCCGCAACTGCACGCCTATTTCGACCACATCAAAGACGGGCACGTGCCTCAGTCTCTCGCCGCGGCTTTTGCCATGCATGAACTCTTTCTCGCAACCGGCGACATGCGCGGGGTGGATTGGGCCGCCTACGGACTTGGAACCTCCGGGGCGAAGTAAATCCCGCGCTCATCGAACTTCGCGGAGGTTTCGGCCGTCAACGATGCCTGCTGGCATCCGGTTTCCTGAAGGCGCGGTGGCCCCACAGCCATTCATCCTGCCATAGGTCTGTAAAGCCAAGGTCCGCGAGACGATTGAACATCGGTTGGAAATCCTTGGCGATATGGGAGGGCCGCTCGGGGTCCAGCTCGGCGGCGAATCGCCCGAAGAGAATGCCTCCGGGACGGAGGGACGCAGCGAGAGTCTCGACGGTTTTATCCGGCTCGGCAATGTGTTCGAACACATCCATCGCAGTAATAAAGTCGTAGGCTTCTGCGCCAAGGCCTTCGGTTTTGAGGTCGATGTACGTGGCGGGAGTCCCGCGGGCACCGAGGCGCCGGCGGCTGAAGTCCAGAAGCGTTGAGCTAATATCCGCCAGGCCGACCTGACACCCATGGCGGGCGAAGAGCAGGCTCCCGGCACCAACTCCCGCACCGAAGTCCAAAGCGGCCCCGCACCCATTCTGCAACGCGAGCTGCAGTGCGCAGACGTAGGCAAGGGGAGAGCGGTCCTCCGCGAGCGTATGCCACCACATCAACTCGTAAGCGTAGTGCTCGCTGCGATCATAATACTTTTCAATGGTTTTTTCGTTGTCCGCGTCAACTGTGGAATCCCAATCCTCCTTCATGGCGCGCACCGCCTGCCGACAGCGCTTTTCGACGAGTGCGGGATCATGGGAGCCGTCAAGATTCGCCAGCTCCAGGCAGAGGCTTCGCACAAGGTCGGACTCACCGGGAAGCATCAGGGCATCCGTCCATACCGCCACGCACGATTGGAGCAGGCGCTCCTCGCGTTCGACGAACTCTTCTTTGGACAAACGGCCGGCCTCCACTTCCGCCCAGAGGCTCTTCAATTGGGTCGGCACGGGAGGTTCAGATAGAATGGAGAATTTCATAGTCGGGGAGTGGAGTGGGTCTTTTGTAGAGCCTGACCCAATCCTGCGCCGATTCCAACCCCCTTGCCTGCGCTTCCGTGTTTTTCTCGTTTTTATCGACCGGCATTCCCACCAGTGCGCTCAGAGGTTGTGGCTGGTCGTGGAGGACAAACGGATTTTCCGCTTCACCCAACACCTTGGCCGGACTTCAGCCTGCGTTCGCGGAGAAGGGTGAAGATGACGGGAGTCACGATCAGGATATGCAGGAGGCTTGAGATCATCCCTCCAATGACAGGCGCAGCGATGGGTTTCATGACTTCAGAGCCGGTCTGGGAGGACCACATGATCGGTAGAAGGCTGGCGATGACGGTCGAGACGGTCATGACCTTCGGGCG
>JBGSSC010000405.1:0-5735 GCA_041737265.1 Terrimicrobiaceae bacterium
GATGATTTTGTAATTACCAGCCGGGGTCGCATGTCCATCCTTGCCGCTGGAGATCGCTGAGACACCCACCAGTTTGTCACCTTTGTAAAACGAGGCTGTCTGACGCGGGATACTCACCACGATCGAGGGAGATCCGCTGACCCCTTCCCCGTCCCAATACGATTTGCTTTCCGCAATTTTCCCCTCATTGGTGGAGGGGGAAAGGATCGAGCCGTCCGTTCCGAGGTATCCTGCTGACGAGCTGGTCAGCCGGCGGTCATAGTCCGCACACCCCCCCAAAAGCAAAAGAGTGGCGAACGCGGCGGGTCGAAAAAATGTTTTCATGGATCGTAAAGAAGGCCAGAGAAGGCCAATCGTCAAGCGGCATGAGCGCGGGCATTGCAATATCGCCTGACCTTCTGCTATGGGTGAGCTCGATTATGCCAACCTACGAATACGAGTGTGCCAAATGCAAAAAGACCTTTGACGTCTTCCAGTCCATGAAGGATGAGCCCTTCACGATTTGTCGAAAAGATGTTTGTCGCATGAAAACCTGGGGCAAAGGCAAAGTGAAGAGGCTTTTGGGAACGGGCGCCGGCCTGATTTTCAAAGGCAGCGGATTTTATATCACCGACTACCGCAGCGAAGGTTACAAGCAGTCCGCCAAAAAAGAATCCGACGCCGGCAAACCCGAGGCGTCTCCCAAACCGGCCGCTGATTCTTCCAAGCCTTCGGCCAAACCCGAAAAGTCGACCAAACCCAAAAAGGATTAAAGGTTATGAGCAAATGCACATCATGCGGTTTTGAGAATGATTCCACGCGGGTGTTTTGCCAGAACTGTGGTGAGCGTCTTGTTCGCGAAGACGGGGCAGCGTCCCAGGCTCCTGTTCAGCCGCATCGCTACACCGACCCGTCCGCAAGACCGGCGCCCCGGCAGGGAGGCTTGGTCGTGTTGATGGGCGGGCTGTTCAAGGACCTCTTCCGTTTGGCCTTGCTGGCAGCCATTGCAGCCGCTTTGGTTCAAATGATCCGGACCCCGGATGATGTGCCTCCTGTCCTTGCCGTGCGCCCCCCCTCGGCATCCCTGCTTGCGGCGGACATTCAAGCGGCCGTGGAGAGTCCCTATCCCCGTTCCTTGGACATCCCGCAAGAGGCCGTGAATAATTTTCTCGCGTCCCGGGTCGAAGGGGCCGCTGAGGGCGGCCAATCCTGGCGTGCAAAATTCACGCGATCCTATGTTGTGATTCGGGCTGGCGAGCTCTCTTTCGGCATTGAGCAAAAAATCAAAAATTTCCCGGTTTATCTGCAATTGCGATTGGAGCCCCGTTCCAGCGCGGAGGGAGCCACCTTGGAAGCTGTGGGCGGTTCGATTGGCAGACTGCCTGTGCCACATTTTCTGGTTCCCATTTTTGTGAAATCCTTTGATCCAGTGGTGACTTCCATTGCCGGGCAGCTTCGCTGGTTCGAAAAGGCCGACAAATTCACCTTTGCGCCTGAGGTGGCGACCGTCAATTGGCCAGCGAATTCCTCTGTGGAGACTCCGTGAGCCGGGTGGGTTCACCATCCGCCGGCAACTCCGAACAGTGCGGCCGGGGGACCACTCGCCTGCCGTCGGCTCCCTTTCGAATCTTTGCTTCTTCTAACGGCCAAGTCATTTTTCCCCCTCTTTTGCCGGTCAAGGTGCTCATGGTTGGATTTCTTTTCATCCAATCTCCATGGCTTCATGCTCAAAAGCCCTCCCCAACCCCTCTGGAGCGAACGTACAGCACCTCCCAACAGTTTATTATCTATGGTTCCACAAGAACCAAACGCGCAGAGGTTGCGCGCAAGGCCGATGCATTGTCAGCCTCGTTTGTTTCATCCACCGGACTGTCGGCCGAATGGAAGTGGCCCATTGTCATGAACCTCAACACGAAACCGCTGCGAGGTTCGGATCGCCCGAGGACGTCGTTATTTTTGGGAGATGAGGACACCATCAAAATTCAGGTGGATGTGCCCGCTTCCTCGGCACGCTCGGAGACCGAACTGGAGTTGGAGATCCTACGCGCCCTGGCGCTTGAGTTTGCCTATCGCGAGGCGAAACCGCGTGCGAACAAACACTTCTCGCTTCCCCCCGAGTGGCTGGTCGAAGGCATCTGGCAAAAAGCAGCGGCCGGAACGCATGGATTGTCGGCGGCACTTTTTAATCAACTCGTGCAGAGTGGTCCCCCGCCCAAAATCGATGCCTTCCTTAAACAGCGGCCTCAAGGCCTGGACCCCACCTCGCGTGCCATTTATCGGGCCCAATCGATGACTCTCCTCAATGCGCTCCTCGAAACGAAGAATGGCAAAGAAGGACTCGCCGCCTACCTCACCGGCCTGCACGCCGTGCGCCCCGAAGACCCTCAACCTCTCCTTGCCGCTTTCCCCGAGCTTGAAAAAGATCCGACCAATCTGGTGAAACTCTGGACACTCGCCATCGCGAGGGCCTCGGCCGTTGACCAACTTGAAGCTCTCTCAGTTGTGGATACCGAGAAGCAACTCTCCCTGGTTATGGAAGACCTCCGGCCTGCCGCCGACCCCAAAAAGCCGGACTTGGAAAAGCTGTCAGGTCCGCTGGCCATGCCCCCTCTCTCCAAGGATAAAAACGGGCGCTTTTTGCTCGCACGCAAAGCCGAGGAACTCCTCCGCCTGGAGGGCCGGGCCCACCCGGTTTATCAGCCCATCGTTGAGGAATACCGGCTCATCGCTTCCGAGCTGGCCGACAAACCCCGTCGGGATGCGGAAAAGCGGCTCATGGCGGTGGGAGAACTCCGGGCGGCTCTTTATGCCCGCTGCGAAGCCATGTCCGACTATGTCAATTGGTTCGAGGCCACCAAGCTGGACACTCCCAGCGAAGCTTTTCCGGAAAACCTTGGAAGGTCCCCCGAAAAGTCGGCGATGCCACGGAGTGATGCGATTTCCCTGGCGATTGACACAGCAGAGAAGACAAGCCGGAAATGATGCGGATTCCGATCATTCTTCTTGGTCTTTTTTGCGCAGGATGTGCGGGTCCGAAACCCCCGCCAACTTCTCAAAATCCCCGGCCGACCAAGGGTTTTGTTGCTTCGTCCGATCTGCTCTGGTTGGGGGAGATGCTCTCTCAACGGTTAACCATCTCACAGTCCATCGCATGGAGCCGCTTTTCAGCTGGCCGGGACTGGCCGGACCCGGAAGAGGCAGCCGGCGACCTGGCGGTGCTCGTCGAACAATGCCGCAGGCTCGGGCTGCCTTCCTCCGAAGCAAAAATCTTCTTTGGAATCCAGCAACACGCCGCAGCGGAACAGGAAATCCGCCTCTATCGCCTATGGAACAAAAAAACTGACCTTCCTGGGACCTCCCCTCTTTCCATTGACCAAGCCCTGCGCCCGCAATTGGAGGCGGTCGACCTGCAAATCATCGCGACACTGGTCCGCCTCCAAGGCTTCCCGCAAGGCAAGGAGCTCAGAAGCTTTTTCCAAAAGCAGCTGGAAAAGCGGGGTTTCAAACCCAGCGTCATTCGCACGGCCGTTTCCGCCTTTGCGCCAAGGCGGGACGCAACCTTAAAGCCCGGACCTGATCCATCGGGATTCTGATCGGGAGTCATCCATCAATAATCTCCTTGCTCAACAGCCATTCACGCACCACTGTAATGACGTCATGAACTCCCACAGACACGCATTCACTCTCATCGAACTCCTCGTCGTGATCGCCATCATTGGCATCCTCGCCGGACTCCTCTTCCCCGCCGTCAACGGCGCGATTGATTCTGCCCGGAAAGCCCAAGCCAAAAATGATGTCGTTCAAATTGCCACCGCCATCACAGCCTACGAAACGGAATACGGCCGGTTGCCAGGAACAGGAACCACCGACACCACGCAAGATGTCAATAAGGCTCTCGTTGAAACGCTCTCCGGCATCACCACCAACAACAATCCAAGAAAAATCGTCTTTATCGAAGTCCAGGAAAGAAAACCGGACATTGTTGGCAAGGGAGGAAAAAGCGGAACCAATTCCAGTGGCAACTTTTTCGATCCTTGGGGTGGTCAGTATGTCGTCCGCTTGGATTTGGACTATGATAACTCCCTTTCCTCGGTGGGTGCATCTCCCGGGCCAACAGCCGCCAGCCTTCGCAAAAAAGCAGCCGTTTGGAACATTCCCCAAGGAAAAGACGACAGCCAGAAAAAACGCCGTGCCGTCGGCTCCTGGGAATAACAGCCCTCGCGGGTGTAGTTCAATGGTAGAACGGTAGCTTCCCAAGCTACATACGAGGGTTCGATTCCCTTCACCCGCTCTCTCTGATAAAGAACAACTTATGATGATTTCTGTCTAAAAATCATCAAAGTTCAAACACTTCCACCGTTTTCCGCCTCTTTCCAAGGCGTTCCAGGAGACTGTGGAGAGACGCAATTCGCCGCCCATTTCTGGCATTGCCCCTGTTCAACGAGGCTCATTTTTCTGGAAAAGAGAGCCTCTGATTCTTTTGGATCTGCCGCAGCCAATCGTCTGAAACTTTCGCCTCTCTCGCAAACTCCGGCCAGCGTTCCACGACAGCGCATACTTCTTCGACGATCGTCTTGGCACGGCCTCGCTTCATGAGCGCAGCCCTCGCGCAAGCTTTGAAGTCGTCCATTGTGAAATCGTCCCGCTTTCCATTGACCGTCATCTGGTGCGCTCCCGTCCAGAGGACGGAGGGATTGAAACTGTAGGTCACGTCAAACGCCGAAGCCAGCGACCAGCTGCCCTGCTTGTCCATCAGGAAGGCGATGTTCTTCGCGTGATCATCCTGGTTCCGGGCCACGATGTTGAAGACCATCCGCCGGAACTGCTCCTCCACCGCAGACATCGGCAACTCGAGCTGCCGGATCGTGAGCATCGCCTGCTCGTAGGAGTAGGCCCCGGCCTGATTGAAATCAAAATGTGCCAGCGCACACAGCGACTGCATATGGAGTTTCTCCCCGCCATCCAGGCGATCGAACCGGCGGGTCATGAAATGCCGGCGTCCCTTCTCTTCGAGCAGCCGGCACTCGCTCATTGTGATGCCCGCCGCCTTGGCCATCAGGTGATACGCATGCTCGATCGCCCCGTAGCCCTTGGGGTCCTCCATCTCTTTGTCTTTGTTCCCCGACACGCCGTCGAATTTCAGCAGCCAGTAATCGAACCCTTCGCCCGCCTCGATCTGCCCGGAACGCACTTCATTGGTTTCGCGGTTCCACGCGATCACCGCCTTGGCACGCGCGCCACCCGCGGAGGTGCCGACGCGAAGAATTTCCCGGAGTGCTTTCTCGCGGCCTTTGGCGTGGAAGTGCCCCAGCAGATGACCGCGATGCGTCAGGACGTCCGAAGCCATGTTGACCAAGGCGTCGATCTCGACTTTATGAGCCTTGACCGGACGTGGACCGAGCGAAGGGCGAAATTCCAGCGCGCCCATGCCGCGCGTCCCTGTGTAGCACAAACGCTCCACCGCGCTGAAACTCTCAGGCGTCCGGCCTTGCGTCGCCAGCCAGGCGTCAATCAAAGCGTTGCCGAACCGGTCGGGCAGCGAATCGGCCAGGAGTCCGGGCAGCCCGTGAAACGTGTTTCGCGGCAGTGCCGGAAACTCGTATACTTCCTCGCTCAACGGCATCATCAGAGGAGAAATCTCGATCCCGCTCGTTGCGAAGTCCGGGTCGTATTGGAATGTGGCCACTTCGCGCCCCTCCTCGAGCGATACCGCCCCGATCGTCCTCCCCCAAAGACGCACTTCCGCGATCATGACG
>JBGSSC010000433.1:0-2416 GCA_041737265.1 Terrimicrobiaceae bacterium
GTTTATGACAGCATCGACGGTTTGATCCGCCACGCCGGCAACCTCGGCGTGACCGAGGAACTCTCGCTGGACGTGCGGATCGCCCTGCTCCGCAAAGCGAGCGGTCGTGTGAAAATGGTTTTTTCCCACTTTACACAAATCAAACATCACACGGCGTGGCTCGAATTGAAGTATCCGGGTGTGAAGCTCGTTCCGGTGGAAAGCACCGCAGAGGCAGCGCGGCGGGCCGCTAAAACTTCCGGTGCCGCAGCCCTTGCTTCTCCGGGAGCCGCTGCGATTTACGGCCTCGGAGTGGCAGAGATCCCGCCGGGCAACAAAAGCCCCAACGTAACTCACTTCTACGTACTCCGCGCGGGAGTCGCCCCGCCTCCTTCAGGGAACGGCGCTACCAGGACCGCACTTGTCGCCGCGCTTCCGAACGTCTGTGGCAGCCTCCATGCCTTCCTCGGGCCGTTCGCCCGGCTGCAGATCAGCCTCTCGCGGATCGTGTCGCGTCCGGTTCCGGGCAAGCCGCAAACTTACGTCTTTTTTGTCGAGGTGGAGGGCGACAAGCGATCCCCGAACGTTGCAAAGGCGCTTGGAAAAGCCTCTCTTCTGGCTGAGTCGCTCGTCCCGCTTGGCAGCTTCCCCTGTGGCAGACGCTACAAATCCTAATCCGGCGGGAGCCGGTGCCAAGAGCGGGTTTTGTTGGCAAGGCTCCCCGGTGAAAAATGGGTCACATCGCCGCCGGATTGGAAAAATTTTGCTGCGCAAAATGATGCCGATCAAAGACCGGGCCCTGGCCTCGCTGGCACCAATTCCTTGCCGAAGACTTTTCGCTGTGAAAAGTCATTTAGAATCCTTGAGGGAGAACGCGGGTAAACAGAGGGAATGCATAGCTTGACTCAGACGCATCAAATTTTGAAGAGCAAGGAATCTGGGTTGCAAAGCCAGCGGGTTCGGGCATGACATAGCGGCAGCATGAAAAGCCTCGCCACCGCCATCGTCGTCCTGTCCTCCGTGTTCGCTTTCGGACAGGATCCCACCACCATCACCATCCGGAAAGGCGATACAACCAACCTTGCCATACGAAGCCTCGGAGGGCCGGAAGGAGCCGCGGCCACGAAGGTGCTGCAAAATGATCTGGATCTGTCGGGAGTGTTTGGAATCGTGCCACCCGAACGCGCGAGCTTCACCGTCTCCGGAACTGCGGGCGGGGGGTCCCTGCAGGGAGAAGTGAGCGACGGACGCGGAAGCACCGTTCTGAAAAAATCGTACCAAGGCAACGCGCGGCAGGCGGCGCATCTCTTCGCGGATGACATCGTCGAGACCCTCACCGGCCAGAAAGGCATCGCCGCCTCCAAGATCGCCTTCGTCTCCGCACGTTCCGGTAAAAAAGAAATCTACCTCGCAGACTACGACGGGGCCAATGTCCAGCAACTCACCAAGGACGGCTCGATCAGCGTGGCACCCGCCATCTCTCCCGACGCCCGCCGCCTCGCCTACACCGGATATCAGAGCGGCTACGCGGACATCTACCTCGTGGACCTCACCAACGGCTCCCGCAACCGCGCCATCAAATTCCCGGGCACGAACTCCGGTGCATCCTTCGCCCCGGATAACAACCGCATCGCCTTCACAGCAAGCCGCGACGGCAATCCCGAACTCTACGTCGCTGCAGCCGGCGGCGGAGGGGCACGGCGCCTCACTAAAACCCGGGGCGTCGAGTCCTCTCCCTCCTGGTCGCCCAACGGGCAGGAAATCGTCTACTCATCGGACGACCGCGGCGGGCCGCAACTTTTCCGGATCAGTTCGGGAGGCGGTTCCGGGCAACTCATCCCAACCGGATATTCCTATGCGACCGAACCGTGCTGGTCGCCGGATGGAAAAAAAATCGCGTTCTCCGCGCGCACCGGGGGCTTCTCGATTGCAGTGAAGAACCTTGCTTCCGGCGCAACGCAGGTTGTCGCCTCCGGCGAGGACCCGGCCTGGGGAGCGAACTCCCGGCACCTGGTCTATTCCAACGGCTCCAGCATCATCCTCCTCGACACCCAGACGGCCCGCTCGGTCCCTGTGATCAGCGGCCTCGGCAAAGTCAGCGAGCCTTCCTGGTCGCGATAGTCCCCCGGCTGCGAGACCGCAACAATGGACAGCGCTCCGGCAACCTGCCCGCTTGGCTATCTCTTCGAGCGCTTTCCAAGCTTCACCCAAACTTTCTGCGCGAGGGAAGTCGCGGCTCTGCGCCGTGCGGGGGTGGAGTGCCCGGTCTTCTCCATTCGCGATCCCCGCGGGGAGCCACTCAGACAACCCTTCGAAGGCCTCGGCGAGACAACCTATCTCCCGGCTTCATTTGATGATCTGATTGCCGGAGACAAGAGCTTCCGCCGGGAGGCCCGCGCGGCGCAGACCGACCTCAGAGCTCTCTGGGGCGATGAGT
>JBGSSC010000504.1:0-3943 GCA_041737265.1 Terrimicrobiaceae bacterium
ACCCGGTTTTGTTCGAGGAATCGCAGGGGCTGCCCGTGCTTCACCGGTTGGCCTACCTTACGCGGGGTCTGGAGGCCTATTTCATGCCACGCAAGCCGAAGCGAATGAAGGAATACGAGCAGAATGGCGACCCGCGCAGCCAGTTGTTCGCAGATCAGGACTGGTCGGATGAAATCAATCATGTTCGCTATGGCTCGAAGTGGACCGACCACCTGCTCATGGATGACGCACGGGAAATTGAGGATATTATTCAGGAGTGCAAGGAGCACCTCGCAAAAGTCCGAGGGCGACAAGTTGTGGATATCAACGCTCCCTTCTGAAAATGGAATTTTGCCCAGGCATTTACGAACACGCGGCAGCGGTGGTAGGTCGGAGACCATGGGAAGTTTCGCGGTCCCGTGACCTGCTCGTGGCTGCCCACCTCGGGGCTTGGCAGCGCTACAGGCAGCGGATGGTTGTCGTCGGTGTCGATATTTATAACATCGAACCAGAATCGCTCAGGGCCGTCGTCGCAGAGCCTCCGGGCGACAATGTGCCAGCCATCGTGGAGCACCCATTTTCGGATCTCGCTGAACTGCGGGGCCTTGCCGAATTCAATCCTGAAGCGGGCCGTATTCCACTTGTGCTGACCGCCGCGACAGAATTGGTTCAGACCTGCGCCGGAGCCGAGGTTCGGGTGCCGGTCTGCGGTCCGATGTCATTCGCCAATGGTCTCGTTGGCATGGAAAGCCTGCTCATTGGCTTGGTGGAGGACCCCGAACTGGCCTGCCATGTCTTGCGTGGACTCGTCCGCCACCAAATCGGATACCTGGAGGCCATTCAGGCAGCCGGGGCACGCCCGATCATTTTCGAATCCGGAACCACTCCTCCGTTGCTTCCTGTGGCCCTGTTTGAAAGCATCGAAGTGCCTCTCTTACGCAGTCTATTTGACAGCACGGAGGTTATTTTCGGGGAGCGCCCTCCCTGCATCATCGGCGGCAATGCCACATTGATTGTGCGCGAACTACTTGAGGCCGCCCCCGGTTATGTGATTGCCCCCTCGGAGACTGATCAAGCCGGGTTTCTTGCCGCGGCATCCAGCCATCCGGAAATCCACGTGAGAGTCAATATGCCATCAGCCCAGCTGGCTTCTGCGGGGTGGAATGAACTCGAGCGCGATGCCGTGTTCGCGGTAAAACTGGCCGCCACACGTGAGAACACCTCGGTCGGATGTGGTGTTGTGCCATTCGAAACCGATCCAGAACTGCTGGTACACCTGCGTGATTTCCTCCAGGGAAGATGAACTGACTGCGAAGCCGGACCCGGGTAACATGACGGAGAGGTTCAACTGGGCACAAGGTCCCGATTATCGGTTCGGCGCGCTAAAAGAGCTTCGTCGGCATCCTCGAGAATGACCACAAGTTGACGCCCAGCATGGGTGTATTTCTGCTCCTCCCAAAACCACCGGGATAGTCAGTGAGGAGCAGGCAAGGGCGGATTTTACCAGCAATGGTCATGTCAGTTTGCCAAACCTATCCCCTGAGGGCTTTATCCATTCGCGGAGTCGGTGGCTTCCATCTCATCGAGAAGAGCGAGGCCTTCGCGGCCGTCAACTACAACAGCGGAGATACTCCTATTGGCTGGCGATACTGCGAATGCCCGTGGGTTTCCGCGATGTGGAATCATCGCCCTGTTGTCGCTGGACAAAAGCGGGCCATTGGTGCGTGATCAGAGTTTCAGGATCAGCCAAGCGATCCTGGAAGGTCCGTCTTCAAACACTGCGCAAAGTCTTCAAACCAATATGATTTCGTTTTCCCGCAGTTACCCCCGATTCTCCCTGCGTCCGGTTCAGGGAGGCTTCTCCGTCGTTGAACTTACCGCATCTCTGGCGATCCTCGCTGCGCTCGCCCTTTTACTGACGGCCAGCCTCACCCACTGGCGCCGTAACGTGCAATCCATGCAATGCGCAAACAACCTGCGTCAAACGGGGGTGGCCATGGCTCTTTACGTTCAGGACAATAACGGCAGCCTTCCCGGTCCGCTTTGGCGCGGACAATCCCCTTACTACCAGTCGGCTCCCGACGGCTCTTTCGATGTCGCCAGCGGGAATCTCGTGTCATTCCTGGCTCCCTACCTCAATCCCTCAGCATCCAGCGGGCCAACTCTCAGCAAGGCCCTCTCTTGCCCGGCCTGGATATCCTCCGATCCCGATCGACAACACTCGATTTGTTATTACTCCAGCGGAGAGTTGGTCCAGGCGGAGGGCCAGACTCTCCTGCCCTTCGGTAAGGTCGGTGAAAGTCCGATTTCCCCCATGCGCATGGCAGCTGTGGAGAATCCCGCAAAAAACCCGGCTTTGTGGGAATTTGATCGAACCATTGCGTCCCAAGGATTTTATTTGACCGATCCACGGGTTCCGGATGCGCCGGTTCATCAAAACTCGCGCCATATCCTCTATTTCGATGGCCACGCCGTAGCGATGAACACGAAGTAGTGCGGCGTCCAGGTGATCGGAAAAGGTGTGGCGGCACCCGGTCGCTCAGCCTTGAGCCGGGGGCTGAAGGGTCTGCAGAGCGCGGACTTGGGTGAGGATTTCCTTCGGGAGCGGTGAGGAGTTGGAGGCTGCAGCAAGGAAATCCTCCAGATGGGCCAACGAGGAAGTGCCACCGATGGTTGTCTTGATCGCAGGCTCACTGGCGGCAAGGCGCAGGTTGAATTCCGTGGCATCCCGGCATCCGGCGGCCGCGATCAACTTCGCAAGGACTTCGGACTTCTGACCCGTGTGCTTGTCGGCGGGACCGCCTCCCAGAGTCCGCAACGCGAGGGCAGGAATTTTCTGCTCAACGATTGCCGACCATGCGGAGTCGGAGCAGTCGCGCTGACAGGCATTCCAATAGAGAATCACTCCTTCGATCAGGGCACTGTCCCTGGCGGCGGCGACAGCAGCCTCGGAATTTTTCTGGTTTAAAAAAATCACGGCCTCGCGGATCAGTCCACGCTGCCTGAGCGATGCAAGTTCATCGGCAATAGGGCCGCCAGTTCGAAGCTGGTCCACAAGGTTTCCGGGACCGGAGTCCATGGAAACCAGCTGGGCGACATCAATGCCATCCAGGCCGAGGCGACGGCAACTGTCTTCGACTTCAAATCGCATCAGCTGTGCGGACCCATCCCGCACCTTGATCACCATTTTCGGTACCTGCGAGCGGTCCTCGTCAAAAGCCGCACGAAGCACCATAAATGCAAATCCACTGCTGTAGGTGGGGCTCGAATGAAAACAGACACCGGCCTCGATGGCCCTCCTTGAGACAATTACGTCCTTGGAGATATCTGCAGGATTTTTGCCCAGGGACATGCTGCCGAAGGTGTACGGTGTGAAGGAAATCATGCCTGATTATCCAACGATTCCCGCCGTTAGCGCCAGCACCAATTGTTCCCCGATCCCAAATGAGGTGCTTCCCGGTAAAGTCCTTCGCAAAAAGCGCAAGGCTTCCGGAAACAATGCAGTGCCTCACGCCTGCAACGGACGCAAAGCGCTGGCTAGGCTTTCCAAGGAGGGGAAGGAAGCCAGGGGATGCAGAGGATAAAGTTAGGGAGCTGATGCCGCTATGCATCCATGGAGGCTGTGGCCTGGTCTTTGTTCTACCTCATTTTGCGCAGCAAAATATTTTAATCCGGCGGCGCTGGCGGCGGTTTCTCACCGGGCGCCAATGCCAACAAGCCCTCCCTTGGCACCGGCACCTGCCGGATTAGAATGAACCGACTGCTGGCACTTTTCATTGTCCTTCTCTTTGTGTCGGCCCTGTCGGCAGAGGAGACGATTCTTGATTTCGCAAGCGTTCTGGATGTTCGGAAGAACGGCGATCTCGAGGTGACCGAGACGATCCGTGTGCGCGCTGAGGGCATTGAGATCAAACGCGGAATCTACCGTGATTTTCCGACTCTTTACCGCGGGCCACTCGGGTTG
>JBGSSC010000509.1:0-6794 GCA_041737265.1 Terrimicrobiaceae bacterium
TCCATGATGGGAAACGACGAAGCGTTTCCCTCCATTTTGCGCAGCAAAATACTTCTAATCCGGCGGCGGAGTGAGCACGTTTCTCAACGGGTCCCATTGCCAACAAACCCACCCTTGGCACCGGCTCCCGCCGGATTAGGAATTAGCAACAGACGTCATGCATTGGTCGGGAGCCAGCAAGAATGGAGTAACGGCCGCGGGAAAATTCGACATCGGCAGAAGTTCATCGGGGAGGGCAATGCCCAACGTCTCGATCATGAACTTGCGCCGCAATTGGAAGCGCCTCCAAGCTTTCGGGAAGTTACCTTTCAGCGCGGCGCGCAGGCTCGCGTCCGCGACGATCACCCCATCCTCTGCATAAGCTCCGATTTCAGGTCCGCCGGTCAGCGGAAGATAATCGCACTGAAAATACATACCGCTGCGAATCTTCAGAGTGGAACCTTCGAAAATCGGACTATTCGTCCACTCGTCCATGGCGATCTGATGTCCGACATTCAACCCGAAGCTCCATCCAAGCGGGTCGAGCAAATCCCTCACGGCGTGGTGAAGATCATTACCAGTCTCGCCAATACGGAGAGCCTCATACCAGCGGACTTGGGATTGGAAATACGGAGCAGCCACATTTTCGACATAGCCTTGGCAGCCTTTCGGCAGGTCCTTGCTACTCTTGCCAACCCACCCAAAGCGGCAAGTATTAGCTCCCTGATAGGTGCAGGTGGCCATGGCTGGCTCGCCTTTGCAAATGATCTTCGATGTCGGACTCGGCATGAAGCATTGGATAAACCGCGGCCCGGTCACGAAAACCGGATGCGCGGAAAAGGGCAGGCCATTCGTTTGAAGTCCGGCGCACGCTTCGTATTCCGTCATCCCGGCACGGAGATTTCTCAGGCCGCGCAGGAGGGATTCCGAATTGGATGTGGCAATCCATTCGAACTCCGCGATCTGTTCCGGCTCGAACGTCATGCGCATGCCGGTTTCGGCATGCATAAAGAGATCATTAGCATTGCGCACCTTGCTGGATTTTCCGCCCGCGCGACGGATGGCTTGCGCGATGAACTCCGGGATTTCGAGCGTGGCTCCGGGTTCGGCGGTTTCCTCAGGTCCGAACGACTTCCACCCTGCCACTCCAATGATGCTGGCACCATTCAATCCTGCCTCCGCCAGCTCCAGAGCAAGGTCACGCGAGGCTCCGCGCGGCTGCCCCAGCAAGCTGAATGATTGGTGCAGCACGCGCCTGACGGGCAGCCGGGAAACCTGGGAATAAGCCATACCTTCATTGCCAACAATGAGGACGGGTGTGCCAGTCGGACGCACGACCAAAAGGGCCTCTTCAAAACGAGGATCGTAGTTTGTCAACCAAGCCAAGTTGGCGAAATGCTCGCGATCTCCATAAACAACGCAGGCATCGAGACGGGCGGACTTCATTTCCTTTCGGAGGCGGGACAAGCGTTGGCGGAAGACGGACTCGCTCAGTTCCGGGCGCGGTTCCTTTGGAAAACCGATTTTCGGATATTCGACGCGGCAGAGCCGGATGACCGACAGTGGATGTTTCATAGTGGTTGGAGAATTCGTAGTGGAGTGATTCTAAATCCCCCAGTTTGAAGATCTGAAGATACCGGAGTTTACCATGAAGAGCATGAAGGGAAGATCTTCAGAAGGCCGCTCCCGCCAACTGCGTTTCGCTGCACCCATTGGATGAATGTGGTCGACTGCTCTGGCTTTGAATAATGCATTGAACTTCATGCTCTTCATGTCCTCCATGGTGAATCCAATTGCCGAGGATAGGGCTATATTTTATTTGGACAAAAAGGGTTTTCCATCTGAGCTTCGGCAACCAGGTTCAGGCAGGTGTGCGAGGCCCAGAACCGGATGCGGCCTGCGGCCAAGTCCGCCAAAAAGCCACCCGTGGTGACATTATGGTCGAGTTCACTGGCGTGGCGGCAGACGGAAAGCGGATGGTGTTCGTGATCCTGCAGAATCCCGTGAGCATCGTCGAAGCCGAATGCGGGCTGGCTTTTCAGCAACTCATCCATCCGGTTCTGGCGAAGGTTGAAACGGGCGACGGCATCGGAATCAATCTGCCATTTTTTCAGGTGCGGAGAGAGCACCGTATTCGCACGGGCGCAGGGAGAATCGGTCACCTCGATGACATTCATTTCACCGTTCACGAATTCGATGATTCGGCACCCGCGAATAGCGTGACCAACGAAGACGGACGAATTGGAAAAGGGAAAGCGGTGCGCTGTGTCCACAATGAGATCCAGGTCACCTGTCTCATGGATTAAGCGCCAAAGCACACCGGGAGAAAGTGTGTCGGGATTTTCGCGCCGTTCCGCCGGCAGGGAGTTGGCGCAAAAGCCAAGACCGTGGCTGTTGATGCCGATGTTGCCGGTCCAACCCGCGTAAGTCAGAAGAATCTCCTCGCGGCCCGATGAAAAAATTTTATGGATGCCCAAATGTTCCGAGGGATGGCGCGGCGTATCCTTGTTTTGGCCGATCAGGGCTCCGCCAGTGAGCGAGCATTGGCGGGGCACGAAGATGGAGGAGCAGGCATCGGACATTTGCAACCTCGAGCGAGCGGCGGTTGCGACAAGAAAGGCTTCCAAAAATGAAATTCCTGCGCCCTCACCCAGTCCGCGAATTTCTTCGAGACTCTCCGGCAACCACTTTTCGTAAATCCCCCGGTGCAGGTCCCAAAACCGCTCCTGAGCAGCCGCCTCACTGCGACCCATCAAGGCAGCGAATCGACTCGCCTCCCGCATCGTGTCCTTGCGGATCTCAGCGGCAAAGGCGAGACCATGCTGCCGGCCGATTGCCTTTGCGCTGCCTGCCCAACGGTAGACCGGGGGAGGTGTAGTATGCGACTCCGCTGCACTCATTGTTGCGTTGACTTCGGGGCGCGGAAAAATGGCGCAAAGGAATTCTCCGGCGGGATTTTCTCTTTCCCCTCCACCACGACCAAGCGTTCCGATCGCTTTTCGGGCGGCACCTCTGACGGGCCGATGGCGTTGAAACGCACGATATTGTTCACTGCACCGTCCGACTCGCGCACGCCGATGCGCGGCGTGGCATCATAGATTTCGTCACCGATGCGGTTTTCCACCACACGAGCATCTTTCGTTTTGCCGCGCAGGGAAACGGCAGCAAATTTGCCGATCTCGTTGAGCGAGCTGTTGTGAATGACATTGCCGCGCACGGTCGCGCCTGGCGCATCCGTTAGGGAGACGCCTTCCTCGCCCGAGGCGGAAACCACGCTGCTCATGAGAGTGAACTTCCCCGTGTCTGAGCCATCAACCCGGATGCCGTTCCGCTTATTGAACCAAATGACGCAACTATCCACGTTCGCCCCCCCGCTCAGCAGGAGACCGTCCTGAGCGTTTTCCAGCGCCCAAGATTCCACAACCTGAGCCGTCGCCACATTCTGCAAATCGTAGCCAGTGCCGCATTGGCGTGCGCGGCACCCCGTGATGAGCAATCCGCTGCCGCCCTCGGCGCGGAGGCCGGCCACGGTGCAGCCCGTCAGATTGACCCCTTCGATCACAACGTTTTGAACTTTGTTTAAATGAATTCCGATCCCGTCCTTTCTTTCCGCAGTAATTGCCATGCGGCGAATGCCGATGTTGCTGGTGTCCTTGCTGGTGATAGCCACCCCGCTGCCGCTCCAAACCAGACGAGTCGCAATGCCCTCGCCGGAAAGCGTCACGCCAGAAGACACTACCAGTCCGACCGAAAGCGGATAAACACCGGCAGGTAGACGAACTGTGCCCCCCTTTTCGCGGGCTTGATCAAGAGCCTTCTGGAATCCGCAGTCGGGCAAGCTCGGATCGTAAAATTTCGACGCGTCAACCGCGAGGGGAGGGAGTGGTTCCGCAACCGGTGGACGCGGGGGATTCTCCGGCAGAGTGATTGCTTTTTGGTTGCCGACCACCAAATTGTCTGAGGACGTTTCAAGCACGATCTGGCGGGGTTCGAGGCCTTGGTTGTTGGCGATGACGTTGGCTCCCGCGCCGTCCTTGACCGTGATGAACGCACCTTCGGTGGGTGCCGGACTTTGTTGGACGAAAACATTTCCAGAAACCACATGGTAGCGGGCTGGACCGGCGTAGGAATGAATCAAATGCGGCGCACCCGTATAGTTTCCGCCGAGGAATTCGATGATGGGCAGTGTTCCTGTGTTGATAGCAACATTATCGACCATCACGTCATTGGCACCTTCCCCCATGGACATGCCGAGTTTGTTGTTTTTGCCCAAGTTACGA
This sequence comes from Terrimicrobiaceae bacterium, assembly GCA_041737265.1. Classification (GTDB taxonomy): domain Bacteria; phylum Verrucomicrobiota; class Verrucomicrobiia; order Chthoniobacterales; family Terrimicrobiaceae; genus JBGSSC01. The sequence continues at coordinate 4,260 of JBGSSC010000509.1, forward strand.
TTGATGGTGTTGAACATGTCCCCCGCCTTGGCTAGTCCGCCAATCATGGCGGCCTTGCTGTTGAGGTAAGTGTTATTGGACATGGCGGAGAGCTGATTGTAGCGGCAGAAGAAAAACGCGTCGTCGCCGCTTCCGTCGGCGAGACAGCGGGAGATGATCATGCGCTGCTGGCAGGAGCCGGGATGAAATCCTTTTTCGCGGGGTTGCAGGGCCTGGCTGGCGGTGAGCAGATTTTCGCGGCCACCTTGAAAACTGAATGCGTCACCTTTCCAACCATGGATATTCACGTTGTCCACCCGCACTTCGCGGCAGAAGAAAAAGGTGACTCCCGATGAGCCATAGCTGCCAAGGAAAGGCGCGGGATCGTCGCCCCGCCCTATGATATCGAGGTCGCGGATCTCAATGCCGGAGGTATTGGCAGAATGGAATACCGGGAACCAATTTCCCACCAGCGCGCCTTCCGGCAAGGCTCTGTCGAGAGGCTGGCTGAGTGTGATCGTGTTGCCCTGAACGCTTTTGACATACCATGGCGGAGTGGCACGCAGATAATACATCTCGGCATCCCCAAGGCTGAGCATCCAGTTAGGTGCGAATTTAGAGGCATCTTCAAGAGTGACGCTGGTGTCGCCCACAGCCGCGGGAGCCGCGACTTTCGACCAGACAATGGGGGATGGGAGCGCGAGTTTGGTTTCTGCACCCTGGCCGCGAATCGTGACGCCTTCACGCAGAAAAAGCGGTCGGTGAAGGACAAATTCCCCCTTGGGCAATATCACCGCTCCCCCGCTTGCAGGCAGGGCATCAATTACGGTTTGCAGGCCACAATCCGGTTTGTTCGGGTCGAGAAAATTGGTCGCGTCCACAGTGGCCCGGCGGTTGGTTTCCGGAGTTGTTGGAGCAACGGGTGGGTAGTTTTTTCCGAAGGGCTTTGTGTAGAGCCGGACGTTGTCAAAGCTCGCGTCCTTGGTCGTGAAGAAGGAAACAAAATCGTTGAACCCGCCGGAGAGATCCGCAGCCTCGTCCTTCACCAACTTGCCGTCCACCCAACCCTTGAGTTGCCCGTCTTCGAATTGCAGAACGACTTGATAGGTTTTGCCGGCTTCCAGCTCCGAAAAGTCCGGGTCCGGTTCCTTGCCTGCTTTCGATGCAAGGGTTAGAAGTCCACCGGATCGTCCGCCGCGTTTGGGATTCGATCCCCGGCCGGCGCGCATGGATCCCCCTCCATCCCATTGCTGGTCGCCGATCCGCACGGCAGCGCTCACGGTGTGAATTCCCGGTGTTTCGACATCGAACTCCAGCCGGACGTTCTCCCGATGCGGGGCCGAGGTGCGGATGGCGGAGTCGCTGCTCCATTCCCGAGTGATATGCAGCCGGCCGTCCTTGATGTGCCAGTCGCCACGCAGGATCGTCCAATCCATGCCGATCGATTTCCGCGAGAAATCGTCCTGAAATACCAGATCCCATCCGGCAGGGGGCGGCACCTCCGCCCGCCCGGGCGAAAATCCCAAGGTGACTGATAGGACAAGGAGGCCTGCGCGGAGGGTCATGATTTTTTGCAGAAAAGAATGGGAAGCAATCCTTGAAGGACAAACTCCGCATAAATCGCCTGGCCGCTTTCCGACACATGAAGTTCGTCCTCGCCCAAAAGGTCGCGGAGCACAACTCCGTCGCGCTGCATCGTCCGCTCCAGATCAATCAGCGGCACCGCATGGCGCTTGGCCGCAGCGCGAATGGCCGCCTGATAAGGTTGAAAATTCTCCATAAAATCCGCCCCGTTTCCTTGAATGTGGTTCGGGCGCGGGGCGGCGATACAGTGGTTGACGATCAATACCGGCCGCCCTGCGCCTTTGCGGATCAACTTCACGATTTCTACCAGGTTTTCCTTGAAGGCCGCCAGGCAGCACCGGTTTGAGATCCTCCACGGCCGAATGTTCGCGTCGTTAAAGCCAAACTCGATGAGGACCGTGGCAGGAAGATATTTTTCCACATGGGCGTCAAAGCGGTCCAATGCATGCCCCGTGGTTCCTCCGCTCTGCCCGCGATTCCAAACTCGAAACCGCCCCGGGGCGATAGCCTCAAGATGACGCTCGACCCGCGCTGTCCACCGACAGCCCTCGCTAAACCCCCCGCCCTCCGTAATTGAATCTCCAAAACAAATGATATTTTCCCGCTCGGGTGGGAGGCCGGGTTCGGGCGACGGAGTTTCCAAGACAGCTGTGTTCATGATTTTTCGGGTTGTTCTAACCGGGTGGATCCGGGTTTCCCCGGTTCCAAGCGGCGAAAGAGCAAATATCATGGAATCCTATACTATAAAGCTTATGATGCAAATGATATTTCAATCTTAACTGCCCGTCCGCAGCGGGCAGGGACAACCAGCCGGCCTGAGTCATACGTCCAGGCGGTTTTTTCTCCGTTGCAAAGAATCCGGTGTGGCCGGGAAGAGGAGTAAAACCCGATGTCTCCGCCGTCGCGGAGGTGGCACGAGGCGGAGTTTTCCAGCACAACCCAGGAGGTGATGGCAGCGGAGCCGTTGAATTT
>JBGSSC010000545.1:0-5028 GCA_041737265.1 Terrimicrobiaceae bacterium
GTGAGTGACTTGCGCGGGTCGTTTCCCGACAATCCCCAATCCAGCGCGCGCGCCACTTCGACGGCACTTTGGGCGGTGACGACCGGTTCAGCCCCATTCATTAGCACAGCGGCAATATTGTCATAGAACGGAAGCGCCGGAGTTTCAGCCAGATCGTGAACCTCCTCCTGCCAGGGAAGATTCTCTCCACTCCCATAGGCGCGGCCCGCTGCAGCACCGTCTCTGACCTCCAGCGGTGGCACGACGGCGGGATCAAAGAACTTCACCCGCACCTTCCCTGGTTCTGAGTCGGCCCAGGCCGTGCCAGCGCTGCCAAGCAGGAGAAACTTCGGCATGGCGGCTGCGCAACACGTGCTCAGCATGAGAACGCCCGAGCGGCCATTGGCTGCTTTGAGGAAAAACGATGCATGGTCATCCGCATCACCCGCGTCCTTGATGTGCCGGGCCTCACCGGACAACGAAACCAAAGGTGCACCCAACAAGTCGAGCATGGTGGAAAGAGCGTGGGGTCCATGGTTGTTGTAATGTCCGCCACCGTTCTTTTTCAGAGTCTGCCAGTCATTGCGGCGCGCGAAGTGCACCCAGTGGTAGCGGACTTCAAAAACCTCGCCCAGCTTGCCGCTCCCGATCAGAGAACGCAGAACCTGATGCTCCGGAGAAAGCAGGTGCTGGTGGTGGGGGAAAACCCGGCGCCCGGCACCGGCGAATGCCTCGACCACACGGACAGCGCCATCATAGCTGGTCGCCACGGGTTTTTCGAGCACGCAGTCCCGTCCGGACCGCGCCACGGCAATGGCATCCTCTTCATGGCAGGTGTTGGGTGTGGCCACCGCAACCAGGGAGGATGTTCCCTTTTCCAACAACTCGTCGCGGCTTGCAAAAGCCCGGCAGCCAAGTTCTTTTTCCGCCTCGGCCCTGCGAGCCGGATCGGGATCGGCCACTTCCACCACGCGGAAGAGGGGATTGTTCTTGAGTTGATTGACGTGAATGTTCCAGCCGGCGCGGCCGAGACCGAGGACTCCGACAGGCAGAGGTTTGGTGTTCATGGTGGGAATGGATTTGGCTTAGAGTGCAATCCACTCGCGGGAGCAAGCGCTGCGATTGGCGGCATCGAGAAAGCCGATGACGTCCACCATCTCCGCCAACGAAACCACCTCGCCTTCCCCGCGGAAGAAGGGCATCACCCGGTCCAGCAGGCTGGCGTAGTAGGGTTTCTTTCCAGCGGACACATCGAACGATTGGCTGCCATTTGCCCGGTGCAGGGTGCCACCGAAGGTGTTGTTACCCGTGCGGTTGCCCCGAACGCTTCCGAGACGTCCGTCTTTCCATTTCCCGACCAGCAAATCATGGGATTCCTCGCGGACAGCCAGAACCTCAAGGCAGCCCGAACCCATGGCGGCAAAGAGCATTTCCGCCGAATGGATGCCGTACCAAAAATACCCGGGACATTGTTCCTGAATCTGCACCGGACCGTAAACATCAGCCCCGGTCGGAGGAGTCTCCCTGTCCAGAACTTCCCGGAATTTCTCTGCAAACCGGATGGCGGAAGCACTGGTCACACGCACGTTTTTATCCGACGCGAGTTTCGCGATTTCCCGGGCCTCCGGGACAGAAACCGTCAGGGGCTTGTCGATAAAAACCGGCAGGCCCCAATCCGCCACCTCACGGAACTGGGCCAGGTGCACGCGGCCGTCGATGCTCTCGAGCATGATGGCATCGCACTTGCCGCGCAGGGCTGAGAGGGAATCAACAATTTCGACTCCATGTTTGTCCCGCAAATCCGAGGTGAAGCCCTCAACCCGGTTCACGCTGGCGGGAAAATCCGGCGAGCCTCCCGGAAAAGCTGCTGTGATGCGGCCTCCCGGCACGTGATGTTCCGAGGTGTTGTCGTGGAGCAGATTGGCAAAGGCCGGCACGTGCGAGGTATCCAACCCCGCCATGCCGATTCGGAGAGATTCAAGCATGCGGCACACTAGATGAGAGATCGTTGACGCGTCCACGGCAAAAATCAAAAAGGCTTTTTACCTGTGCCCCCGGCCGGAACCAGGAGTCATTTGCCCGTCAAAGCTTCCAGAGCGCCAAGGTCCGGGGCTTTGCCCTGAAGGCGGACCGTTCCGGTTTTGTCAACCAGCGAGGAAATCCCTGGATCGGCGGCATCGATTGCCGGGCTGCAGGCCCTGAGTTGAAAATCGGCAGTTTCAGGGTCCAACGAGGGATTCACGAAGAGGGGGTCTGCATTGATATTGTTCTCCAAAGTGGCTGCCTTGGACCCTTTCCCCGGTGCTCCGCCGGCGCGCCGGTCGTTGTCTCCGTCGCCGAAGATGATGTTATTCCGGTAGGTGATGCCGGAGGATTGAAAGCTCAGGTTCGTGTCCAGAGTCCGGCCTTCCTGTGCATGAAGGATGTTGTTCGCGACCAAGATGTCCCTGCAGCGTCCGCCACCTGAGATTTGACGCCAATTGAGTTCCGGGGATTGGGCATTGTGGTATGCGGTGTTGTGGATGAAGTCGACGTGATTGGCTGCATAAGAGTGCATGCCGCTGCCTCCGTTTCCAAAACTCAGATTGAAGGGTTCCCGCTTCGGCGGATGACAGGCAGAGAACTGCCGGAAGAAGAATCGATCGGAGGACCAGCATTATGGATTGAAAATCCCGGCCAATGCTTTGCGTCCCTCGTACGTGTGAGGCTGGCAGCTTTGGATTACGGGCGAAGCCTGCGAGCCTGCCCTGACGGTGAGACCATCTGGCTTCTCTCCCATGGTGGCTTCGTCTTTTTTCGGCCTCATTTTGTGAAGCAAAATATTCTTATCCGGCGGCGAGGGAACTCCTTTCTCACCGGGTGCCAATGCCCTCAAACCCGCTCCTGGCCACGGCTCCCGCCGGATTAGAGAAGATTCCAAACCGCTTCGACCACTTCCATATAGGCAACGCCATCGCGGAAGGTGGGGTGAGGCCGGGGAGCTGAGGGGTTTCTTACTGCATCGATGAAATCCGCCTCGACCCGCCATGGGCGGTCGAGACCAGCCGGGACTTCGAGAATCTGCGGTTCTGCCTTGCCGGGTTGGGAAAGAATAATTTTGTCCTGCGCGTAATCGATGGTGAGAAGGCCCGTGCTGCCACAGACTTCCAACATCTCGACGGCAGGCCCGCTCCACACGCCGCTCAATTCGATGACTACGGAACCGCCCGATGCAAGATCCGCGAGAATCGTCACTTCGTCGGGGATCCGAACGGTATCGACTCCCCTGTTTTCGACGAACACGCGTCCCATAGCTGCTTTGGGCACGAACGGGCCGAGCCATCTCTGGAGGACTTCGGTGTGGATGCCAAGCGACATGATGTTTTTGCCACTGATCTCGGTGCGCTGCCGCCAATGCGCAGGCTTGGTGGGGTCGAGGAACAGGCTGTTCAAACTGCGCAAGCGGATGGAGCGGATCTCTCCAACCACTTCCTCAGCAAGCAATTTCCGGACAAAGGCGTCAGCACGCAAGCCCTGGGGCGGCGGACACAACATCGTCACCTGATCCGGCCTGGCCTCCGAAGCGGACAGCATGCTCAACGCAGACCCGAGGTCGGTGGACATGCGGGCCTGACAGAAAACATGTTTCCCCGCTTCCAGGGAGGCAATTGTAACGGGGGCGTGAAGAGAGGGACCTGCACCGATCCAGACAATATCCACATCGGGTCGGCACACGAGTTCGCGCCAGTCCGCAACCACCCCGGCCTGCGGGGCAAATTCATCACAAAACTTCTGTGCGGACTCCTGCGTGGAGTTCGAGACTGCAACGACCCGGACCTTATCGACGGAGTCGAATCCCGGCACGTGTCGTTGGCGGACGATGGAACCGGCACCAACGATTCCTATTTTGAGTTCTCTCAAGTTAATGGCGGCGCATCAGGCTCCACCAAGTTTGCGGGCAAGGATTTCTCCCGCAACCTGGGGGTTCGCTTTGCCTTTGGAAAGTTTCATGAGTTGTCCCTTCAGAAAGTTGAGGGCGGCGGCTTTGCCCTGACGGAAATCCTCCGCAGGGCCGGGATTGGCGGCGATCACTTCATCGGCCAGTGTCTCGATGGCACCGGAATCGCTCACCTGTTCCAACCCTTTTTCTTTCACGATCTCGGTGGCGGAATGGCCGGTTTCAAACATGGCAGCAAAAACCTCCTTGCCCTGTTTGGAGTTGATCTTTCCTGCCTCCACAAGCGAGGCGAGATCCCGCAGGCCCTCCGGCGGCAGCGGGCAATCCGCGAGTGTGGAGCCCGAGGACGAAAGGGCGCTCAGCAGATCGTTGAGGATGTAGTTTGCGATGGTCTTGGGCTTCGGGCAATCGCGGGCTGCGCGTTCGAAAAAGCCGGCGAGGGACAGGTCATTCGCGAGAACCGAAGCATCATACTCGGTGATCCCGAAATCCCGCACGTAGCGCGCGCGCTTGTCCCATGGCAGTTCCGGTTTGCGCGCTGCAGCGGCCTCGACGAGGGGAGCCGTTCGCACGGGAAGAAGATCCGGGTCGGGGAAATAACGGTAGTCGTGCGCGCTTTCCTTGATGCGCATGAGGGTGGTTTCACCCCGCGAGTCGTCCCACCTCCGGGTTTCCTGCTGCAGGACTTCCCCGGCCCGGAGGGCGGCAGCCTGGCGGGGAATCTCGAAAGCAAGCGCCCGGCGGACTCCGGAAATCGAATTCAAATTTTTGATTTCAATCTTCGTGCCCCATTGTTCGGTGCCGACAGGCCGCACGGAGACGTTGACATCGCAGCGGAGCTGGCCTTTTTCCATATCGGCATCGCTCACGCCGCCGTAGATCATGACCTGTTGGAGAACGGTGAGGTAAGCGAAGGCCTCCTCGGGATCGGCGATATCCGGTTCGCTGACAATTTCAAGCAGGGGGGTCCCCGCCCGGTTGTAATCGATCCCGGTCGAGCTCTCCATGTGGAACGACTTTGCAACGTCTTCCTCCAGGTGGATCCTCACGAGGCGCACGCTTTTGCCCGGATTGGCAATCGATTTCTGTGCATCCTTCGGGTAAGCGAGATC
>JBGSSC010000549.1:0-2507 GCA_041737265.1 Terrimicrobiaceae bacterium
TCGGCGGCGTCGATGCCATCGCCTTCCGCGCGGATGCGGGCGGAAAGCATTTCCATCCGGGCCTTGGCATCGGAGGGATCGGCCGCCACCCCTGCGGCTTCGGCGTAGTTAACCAACGCGGCTGCGAGGTCGTCTTTCTCCGTGCTGGCTGCGGCTGCTTCCATGAAAGCCTTCTCGGGGGGTGGGGGAGGCTCCGGAGTGGGCTCCGGCGTAGGCTCGGGGGTCGGAAGTGGCGTCGGCTCAACGGCTGCAATCAAGGCCGGTTGGTTGATTCCGCCGGTCTTGGCGAAGAATCGTGCGAGGACAAAAATTCCAGCGGCAGCAACAACGAGCAGGATGAGTAGTGCGATGGGTACGAGGCGGCTGCGACCGGGGGCGTCCGTCTCTGCCGGCAGGGGTGGCGGCTTAGTGGGGGGAGTGGAATTTGGAAGGCTTGCTTCAAGCCCGGCCCGAAGCTCCGCGGGGGTCTGGTATCGCTGCGCGGGATCCTTCGCGAGCATCCGCTCGAGCAGTGGGCGCAGGCCTGCTGCTTCCGGAGGAAGTTGGTCGAGCGGAGGTTCCTTGGAGAGGTGTTTGGAAAGGACCTGTGCCAGCGAGCCTTGAAACGGTGCCTTGCCGACAAGCATCGCGAAGAGTGTCGCGCCCAGCGAATAGATGTCCGATCGGATGTCGGCGGTATCGCCATTGATGACCTCCGGACTGGCGTATTGCGGCGTGCCCGTAAAGCCGGCGAGGGAGGCTTCCGCGAGTGTCGCTCCGGTAAATTCCCCCTCTTCCAGCTTTGCGAGACCGAAGTCGATGAGCTTGACGTGAGGTTCGCCATCCTGCGCGGCGTGCATGATATGTGACGGTTTGATGTCCCGGTGGACGAGCCCCGCGCGGTGGGCGGCGGCAAGTGCGGCCGTGACTTCAAGTGAGACCCGCAGGGCTCTTGCCGGAGGCAGAGGTCCGTCACGTTTGATCTTCTCCTCGAGTGTTTCGCCTTCGACGTATTCCATTGCAAAGAAGACATCGCCTCCCTCCTCACCAAGGAAGAGGACCGTGGCAACATTGGGGTGCCGCAAGGCAGCGGCCGTGCGCGCCTCACGAAGAAATCTCTGCCGCGCCACCGGATCGGCGAGCAACTCTGGCGCGATCACCTTGAGTGCAACCGGGCACCGAAGGTTGGTGTCCGTCGCCAGATAGGTCACTCCCATTGCACCCTTGCCGAGCAGTCGGGGCGTGCCGTCCGGCCCGTCCGTGACCTCGAAGTGCTGGAACTTCAGGCTCATTGCTGTCTGGGGCGTGGCTGCTCGAAGAACGCGGCAATGAGGAAGAGTCCTGCAGCGATGCAAATGCAGGAATCAGCGACATTAAACGCTGGCCAGTGGCCGTAAAATGGGAGGATGAAGTCCAGAAAATCCACCACATGTCCGTGCAGCAAACGGTCGGTCAGGTTTCCAAAAACTCCCGCCAGCAGCAAAGCGGCCCCCCACCGCGAAAGCGGATCCCGGAACGAGCCTTTGCGAATCAAAACGAAGACGACAATAATCGCCGCCGCCGACAGTGCCGCGAAGAAAGAATTTGCACCACCGAGCATCCCGAACGCCGCACCCGTGTTGTAAACCCGCACAATGTTGAAGAAGCCGGGAATCACCGGGTGGATCCCATGCTCCGGGACAAAGCTCAGGATCGCGGCCTTGGTCGCCTGATCGAGGAGATAGAGCGGAAGCGTGACAAACAGCAGCAGGCGTCTCATTGCCCGGCGGCACCCACGGCATCCGCACAGCGGGAGCAAAGCGATGGGTGGGCAGTGTCCGTCCCGACATCTTCCCGATGCCTCCAGCAACGCTCACACCGGGCGTGAGGGGTCTTGCTGATCGTTGCTCCGAGTTCTTCCCCCTGCCCGACCGTGAGGTCGCTCAAAATCAGGATTTCCTCGAGCTCCGCGAGATGGTCGGTGGCAAAATCCATCAGCTTACCCGGCGGCAGAACGAGCTTAACACGGGCTTCGAGCGTTCCGGAAATAACGCCTTCTTTCTGCGCGGGCTCGATTCCCTGGGCAATTTTTGCGCGGGCCGAGAGGGCCGCCTCCATAAGCGCAATGGCTTCGGGGTCCTGCCTTGATGGGTCCACGGCCGGAAACAGCTCGAGATGAACGGAACGCCCCGGAGAGAAATGCCCCCAAGCCTCCTCCGCCGTGAAGCAAAGGATCGGTGCCACCAACCGGCACAGCCCGTCAAAAATTTCGCGCATGGTGCCTGCAGTCGCGAGCCGGCGCTGTGAGCCGGAGGGGTCGCAATAAAGCCGGTCCTTGGTGATATCCACGTAGAGGCTACTGAGATCCACCGCACAAAAATCATTGATCACACGATAAGCACGGTGGAATTCCAGTTTTTCGTAGGCCTCGAGGCAGGTTGCCGTGACTTCCTGAAGCCGGGCCAGCGCCCAGCGGTCCACGAGCGGGAGTGGCCCGGAAGCCGCCGGTCCTGCCGATTTGGCGCCGCCATTGGCGAGGAGGATCCGCA
>JBGSSC010000552.1:0-4586 GCA_041737265.1 Terrimicrobiaceae bacterium
GGAGGCCCCGCACGAGGCGGGCCTTGGAGCCGGGGGAGAAAGCGAATTCTTTGAAGACCCATGTATAGCCAGAACGAAAAAGTCGAAAAAATTGATGTTGCCGAAGAGATGTCGAAGTCCTTCCTCGATTACTCGATGTCGGTGATCATTTCCCGGGCTCTGCCCGATGCGCGGGACGGCCTCAAGCCCTCACAGCGCCGGATCCTTTACGCCATGGGTGAGCTTGGTGTGATGCCGGGCCGCAAGTCCCTCAAGTGCGCGAAGATCGTCGGTGAGACGATGGGCAACTACCACCCGCATGGCGATCAGGCGATCTACCCCACTCTCGTTCATATGGCGCAGCCATGGGCAATGCGCGAAATGCTCATCCAGGGACAGGGCAACTTCGGCAGTGTGGAAGGCGACCCGCCCGCATCCATGCGGTACACCGAGGCCCGCCTCCAGCATCTCGGTGCCGCCCTCATGGACGACATGGACAAGGATACCGTCGATTTCGTGCCGAACTACGACGGCACGCGCTCGGAACCCACCGTCCTCCCCGCCGCCTTCCCGAACCTTCTGGTCAATGGTGGCACGGGTATCGCCGTCGGCATGGCAACCAACATGCCGCCGCACAACCTCGGTGAAGTCATCGATGCCATCTGCGCTCAGATCGACGACCCGGACATCACGATCGAAGGGCTCATGCGTTTCGTGAAGGGACCCGATTTCCCCACAGGCTGCGCAATCTGCGGGGTGGCAGGAATCCGGCAATATTTTGAAACCGGCCGCGGATCGGTGAAAGTGCGCGGCCGCGCCGGCGTCGAGGAACTCAAAGGCAACCGCGAACAGGTCGTCATCACCGAAATCCCGTACGGCGTGAACCGCAAGACCCTCGTCGAGCGCATCGCCGATCTGGTCAACGATAAGATCCTTACCGACGTCAGCTATGTCGGCGACCAATCGGACGAGCACACCCGGGTGGTCGTCGAACTCAAGCGTGACGCGAACGCCAAGGTTGTCATCAACAACCTCTACAAGCACACCGCATTGGAGAGCTCGTTCGCGGTCACCATGCTGGCCATTGACCGAGGCCGGCCGAAGCTTCTCTCGCTGAAGGAAGCCATCGCCTGCTACATCGAGCACCGCCGCGAGGTCATTCTCCGCCGCACACGATTCCTGCTTGCCCAGGCCGAAGGGCGCGCCGAGTTGCTCGAAGGCTACCTCGTCGCACTTGGAAACCTCGACGACTTTATACGCATCATCCGCTCGGCCAACAGCCGCGACGAGGCCAAGGTCAAACTCCTCGCCCTCGAATGGTCGCGGAAAACCGTGGAAAAGCTCGGGATCCTCATCCGCGATGTCGCCCGCCTTGCCGACGACGGGCAATACCAGCTCACCGAACGCCAGGTCGATGCCATTCTCGAACTCCAGCTCTACCGGCTCACCGGAATGGAGCGAGACAAGATCAAAGGCGAATACGATGAAGTCCTCGCCACTATCATAGACCTCCTCGACATCCTCGCCAAGGAATCCCGCGTCCTTACAATCATCAAAGAGGAGCTGCGCGTGATCCGCGAAAAATACGCAAATCCCCGCCGCACCGACCTCGTCCCCGACGAAGGCGAGATGGCGCTCGAGGATCTCATCGCCAACGAGGGCGTGATCGTCACCCTCACCCACAACGGCTTTATCAAGCGAACCCTCGTGAGCGCCTACCGCGCCCAGCGGCGGGGGGGAAAAGGCGTTATCGGAATGGTCGCCCGGGAGGCCGACAAGGAAGAGGACAGCGATTTCGTCGAACACCTGTTCACAGCGGCAACCCACGATTACCTCGTTTTCTTCACGGAAACCGGCAGGTGTTATGTCGAGAGGGTCTATGAAATCCCCGAGGGCTCACGTGCCAGCAAGGGCCGCTCGATTGCCAACCTCCTCGAGTTGCGCAAGGAAGAAAAAGTCGCGGCCACCATCCGCATCCAAGGGCAGAAAACCGACGAGGAAACATGGAGCGACCAGTTCTCGATCCTCTTCGCCACCCGCAGCGGCATCGTCAAAAAGACGAAGCTCAGCGATTTTAAAAATATCCGGAAGGGCGGCATCATTGCCATCAACATTGAAGAGGGAGACCAGTTGATTGACTGCAAGCTCACCAACGGATCGGACGAAATTGTTCTCATCACCCACGGCGGACTCAGCATCCGTTTCAATGAAGAGGATTGCCGCGACATGGGCCGGACCGCCGTCGGCGTGTGGGGGATCCGCCCCCAGCCCAAGGACTACGTCGTTGCCGTGGCCGTGGTCAACAAAGACGCCCAACTCCTCGTCGCCGGCGAAAACGGACTCGGCAAACGCACCAGCTTCGACGAATACCGGATTCAAAACCGCGGCGGCAAGGGCATCATCACAATGAAAGTCACCGGCAGGACCGGAGGAGTCGCAGGGGCCCTCACCGTCCGGGATGCCGACGAAATGATGCTCATTACCAACAAGGGCAAGATGGTCCGCACGGCCGTCGGCCAGATCCGCGAAGTCGGCCGCAATGCGCAGGGCGTCAAGCTTATCGACCTCCGCGAGAATGAGGTCCTCCAAGCCATCGCGCCCGTCGTCTCCGATCCCGAAGAAGAAGCCGAAACCCCGGAATAACCCTGATCTGGCGGGAGCGGGTGCCAAGGGTGGGCTTGTTGGCAAGGGGACCCGTTGAGAAAGGAGTTGAAAGCCTGACCGTTGCTTCGCATCCGTTGCAGCCAGCGCCGCCGGATTAGAATATTTTTGCTTCGCAAAAAATTTTGATCCACAAGGAGGCCGCTTTCCGCTCCCCTCCCCATGGACCGAGGTGGGGCACCTCGGTCCGCCCCGAATCCCTCCCGCTGCATTCTTGCATCGAAGAAAATCCCCATCGGGATTTTCATCATTGGAATTTCATCGGTGGTTAAACCCTCCTTGCGGAGGGCGTGAGATGGTCGACTCCATGATTCGCACGGATCTCTCCCTCGACGCCCTCACGGGCGCGGCTACAGTTCTTCTTAAAGCGCGGCTAATGTTATTCTAACCCTGTACTAAATCGGCTCGGCCAGGCTCTTGGCAAAGCTGGCGGCGAGGGCATCAATCGAGGCTGTCTTAACAAATTGGTCGCGGGTCCAGGCAAGGGCGGACGAGCGGGTTGTCATCCACCCGGCCAGCTTTCGGGATTCGTCCTGGGCGGCTTCTGCCCGGGGCTTGCGGCGTTTCTGGTAGTTGGCAAATGCGTCGGGGATCCCACGGGCGTCGCAACGCGACAACTCGTCGGCCATTACGGCGGCGGATTCGAGTGCCATAGAGGCACCGACACCCACTGCCGGCAGAAAGGCACAGGCGGCATCCCCGAGGAGGGCGACGCGTCCGTGAACCCATGAGGAAGCCCGATGGTCAGCAAGATTCCAGTAAAACCGGTCCGCGGCTGCCGAAGGGAAAGTCGCCACGACCTCTGCTGCAAGTCCTTTCATGCCGCCAAAAACCTCCTCAAGCCAATCGGGCTGCTTCGCGAGCACGTGCGGGCCGACTTGCTCAACGGGGCCTGCGGCAACAACCCCGATGCGCGTCGGAGTCGGGTAAATCCCGACCAGACGACCGTGCCCCCAAAACTCACTCACCGTATCCACCGGGTGACCGGAGAGCCTCCCCCACCAGAGCCAAAGTCCCCAGCCGGTTTGCCGGTCGGCCTGATCTCCAAAAATGTGATGCCGGGTCATGGAATGGATGCCATCGGCTCCGATCACACCGTCGAACTCTTCCTCCGTTCCATTCTCATATCTCACGGCCACGCGGGACCCGCGGGGAGTGATATCCTCAATTGCCATTGCGCACCTCAGCGGCACATCCGGCGCTGCCGCACGAAGAATTGCCAGCAAATCGCTTCGCAGAATCTGCCGGGTCGTCCCGAACCGCACACTCATCGGAGCCAAATCAAACCGGTGGAGCAATTCCGAATCCATGTTGAATACCTCGTAAGTCCGGAACTCGGCACTTCGCGCGACAAAATCACTGTAGGCCCCCAGGCCGTGAAGAACGCGGCTTCCAATGGGATAAAGGGCGAGCATGTAGCCTGCACCAGCGCCTTCCGGCGCCCGCTCGACAAGAGAAACATCGACCCTCCTCTGACGCAGCAACGCCGCAACGGCAAGGCCCCCGATCCCGGCACCGATGACGAGAATCTTCATGAAGATGTCAAAGCCTAGCAGGCTGTCGGACTTATGAAAGGCCGACTCCTATTTTTCTTTCCAGTCATGAGAGTATGGCTGCCCGTGTACCCGACATCCTGCCAAAATTTCCGCTTTGCGGAAAGGAAGGTCAGAGGGAGACTGGAAATAGACCGCAGCGGGCGGAACCATAAAGTATAGGAAATGCGTTCCCCTCCATTTTGCGAAGCAAAATTTTTCTAATCCGGCGGCGCTGGCACCCGTTTCTCACCGGGTCCCATTGCCAACAAACCCACCCTTGGCACCGGCTCCCGCCGGATTAGTCCCTTACCGCGTAAATCCTGCGCAAAAAGCGCAAGACTTCAGACGGTCGCGGGTTGAAGGTTTGGGAGGACAAGCCACTGGAGGAGTTTGCACGAAGTGGTGATGAGA
>JBGSSC010000305.1:0-3965 GCA_041737265.1 Terrimicrobiaceae bacterium
CTCGTGCTTGCCGACGAGCCGACCGGCAATCTGGACTCTGACAGTGCCAGGCGCGTGATGGATTTGCTTTGCCGGATCCAGTCCGAACGTGCAACGGCAATGGTTGTTGTGACCCACGATCAAGACGTGGCGGGCCATGCCCGTGAGATCCTGTCCATGCGCGACGGGGCGATCTCGGGGAGGTGCGGTTCGCCGGAAAAGCCGTGAAGCAGTCTTTGCCTACAACCCCCCGTGTTTCCAGATGGAAAGCACGAGGCGAAGGCACATGTATCCTCCCCAGACCAGCCCGATGATGCCGGGGAGGGAGGTATTGCCGACGAGGGGCGGGACTTTTGCGAGTGCCAGAATGGCGGAGCAAATGAGGACCGAGGCCGCGAGGATCGCGTTGGTGAGGCGATTGGCGATTGAGTCGAGGGTTTTGCGGAGCGGCTCGAAGCCTTTGGGGTCGATTTTGTGTTCGAGCGGGATGTTGATGCGGCCCGCTTTGATCCGCTGGTAGATATTGCGGAAGTCATGCGGGAAGTCTTCGAGGAAATCGAGGCTTTCGCTGAGCACGCCACGAAGGACCCCGAAGACCCGGCCCGGCTCGTATTTTCCGCGGATGAGCCGTGCTGCGTAGGGTTCGCCCGCAAGGATGAAGTTGAGATCGGGATCGAGAGCCCGACCGATGGCCTCGACCTGGGTGAGGGCTTTGATTCCGAGGTAAAAGCTGCCTTTCATGCGGAGGTGATTGTTCCGGAGCAGCTCAAGCAGGCGGTTGAGCACTTCGCCCAGATTAATATCGCGGAGCGGCCGGTTGAGGTGGGCTTCGGAGAACGCCTCGACATCGGCCAGCATGCGGGTCGGCTCAACCGTGTAACCCTCCTCGCTCATCGCGAGAATCGAGCGCATGACCTGCTGGAGGTTTTTCTCCGCCAGCCCGGCAACGAGATGCGCCACGCTGGAGCGGAAGCCGGGCGAGAAGGAGCCCATCATCCCGTAATCGAGCAGGGCAGTCACACCCCCGGGCTCAATGAGCATGTTGCCGGGATGCGGGTCTCCGTGGAAAAAACCGTTCTCGAAAATCTGCTCGTAGATGAGGTTGGTGATATGTTTGGCCAGCTCGCAGGGATCGATGCCGGCCGCTCGCAGGGCTTCGGGATCGGTCACCTGGAGCCCTTCGAGATACTCCATGCACAAAATCTTCGAGGTTGTGAATTCCCGGAAAATTGCCGGAACCTTGATCCACTCGTTGCCTTCGAACTCCTTGGCGAAGCGCTCCGCGTTGAGCGCTTCGTTGTTGAAGTCGAGTTCCTTCATGAGGGTGAGGGAAAATTCCTCGACGACTCCCACGGGGTTCAGCGAAGCGAGGTCCGGCACGTGACGTTCAACGAAACGCGCAAAATCGAGAAGGATGGCCAGATCGAGCTCGATGGTGGACGTGATATCCGGCCTCTGGATTTTCACGGCCACCCAGCGGCCGTCGCGGAGTTTCGCGCGGTGAACCTGCGCCATGGAGGCGGAGCCGACCGGCTTGTCGTCAAAGGAGGCAAAGAGTTCCTCGGCCGGGAAGCCCAGCTCATCGCGAAGGATGGCCCGTGCCTCGCGTGGCGGAAAAGGCTTCACGCCGGCCTGCAGCTTGCAGAGTTCCACGTAGTATTCATCGGTCACGAAGTCCCGCCGGGAACTCACGATCTGGCCGAACTTGACGAAAGTCGGTCCGAGTTCTTCGAGCACAAGCCGCAGGCGTTCGGGGAGCGGCTTGGACAGGACCCCCGTCTCGTGCAGGGTGATCGTGGCATCCTCGACCCCGAGAAAACGCTGGAGAGCGACAAGTTTGAGCACGTCGGCAAATCCGTATTTCATGAGCACTCCGACGATTTCACGGTAGCGCGGGATGTGCGTCGCGAACTCCACGGCACTTTTGATTTGATCAAGAATCACGGTGAGAGCATACGCCGGGCGCATAGGAACCAAAGACCAAACTCGGGGGGCTGCAGGATGGGCTGGTGTCGGATGCGTTGCCCATACGGACGCGGCAGTAGTGCCAGCCAAAGCAAACGTCGAGACACCCACATCGCTTCCGATCAATTCCTCCTTATGCGACTGCCCTGCTAACCGGAGTTGCCGACTGCCGCGATCCCATGTGAGAATCCGCCGTGATGAAGCAGGATCTCCAGCGGCTCGCAGAACAGGCCTACCATCGGACGGACTGGAGCCGCAGACTCGTGCGCCGCTACGACCATGCCAGGCGCTCGATCCCGGCCACTCTCGCCGGGCGTGTGGAACATCTCTACCAATGGTTCATCGCGCCCATCACCCTATGGCCCTGCAATCTTCATGGGCTGCTAGAACAGATTCTGGACACCTTGGGGAGCGGGCGAAAACCGGATGCGGCAATCAACTTGCTCCTTGATGTTCTGCCTCCTCTCCCGGACCCCCAAACGATCGAAGCCGTCACCGCGCACGAGCACGATGTTCAGGCCGGACGATACGAACACCTTGTGCCCGCATCGCCGGCAAAGTTTCTCACCAGCGAGCGGACTTTGGCAAGAAACCGAGAATTTCGCGAGGACTGGAAAATGATCGCGGCGAGCTTTGATGTCGCCAGCCACGCCGACCACAAGGGAGTAATCCGTCGGACAATGGTCCCAGAACGGAACCTGCGGACAAACTTCGACCTTGACTGGACCAAACCCGGAGACCGTTTCGCAGCGGTCTTTGATTCGTTCTGCGCAAAGTGGAACCTCTACGGCATGGAGAACGGAAAACCTCTTCTCCAAAAACTCTCGGTGAACCTGACGCCATTTGGCACCATGATTTTCATCCCGGCCTACTGGTCGTTTGACTACAGACGCGATCTCCGCTGGGGCGCGGTTACCAAGCTCCACAAGTCCCGCGGCCAGCACCGGCAGGGGGCCGTCCTCGCCGAGGGAGCCGAACAGCGCCGTCGGGATGCGGAAAAACTTACCAAACTGGATGCCAAAGCCAAATCCCTGAAGCTCCGCGGCACAAAACGCCACGAGTTCCTCTGCCATGGCCTGGCATGGGACATCCGCACTGATCCGAAACGCATCTCCCGGCTGCGGAAGCTGGCTGGTGAGCCTGAAAGGCATCAAATTGCATCCGATGCGGGGACTCCTTGGACGATTTTGAATTCGAGGTGACCGAGTGTCTGCAGTAGACTTATCTACTCTCGGTTAGAACCTATTTGTTTCCTTTCTGCTATACCACAGCCTCCACCTCGATGGCTCACCCCGCAGCGGGGCATGCTCTTCGGCTTACCATTAACCTGAGCGCCGTTCAAGACGCCGTTCCATTGGGTGAGTTTCCAGAGTTGGGTCAGTAACTTTGCCTCGTGATGCACCCGGTGCCCTCGCCCTAGTGCTTCAACAGCTTCACCCACTTCTGGAAACGTTTTCTTGTATGCATCCGATCCCTTTTCTCCAAAATAGCAAAACTCGCGTGAGAGAAGGGTGTTTGCCTTGGGGTATCCGGGGGGTAGACCGAGATCGTGAGGCAGATCCCACGGCAACCCGTGGTAAAGCGCTCCAGAGCGGGAAACAAAACGATCTCTTCGCCACTCGTAAATGCAATCCGCCCGCCTGCTATACTGTTTCTGTCTGTAATAATCCCCGTTTATCAGCTTTTCATTAACGCGTGCCACGTAGATAAGCCTGTTATCTATGTGGAGCGAATTGGCCGCAAAACCAATTACAATATCTTTCTCCCGTGCTGTGCGGCGAATCATTGGCTTGCAAATGGCGAGGCTCAGCAAGCTATTTTCGACACACGGTGCCCCGCCGTCGTCAACTGTCATTTTATAGAAATAGACTTTGGACATGACAAAAAGATGCTCAATTATTCTTCCGAAGAAATTGTGGATTTTGATTCAGGAACCATTTGTAGAATCGTTCAGCGTCAACAAACTCCGGTAGCCTGGCGCTTCTTTGTATGTAGCCGTCCTTAACGGTCAGACCGCCCCA
>JBGSSC010000610.1:0-7748 GCA_041737265.1 Terrimicrobiaceae bacterium
GCATCGGCGATTTTGGCGCGGAGCCAGACCCCGAAGAAGTTGATCATGACGATGACGAGAACAAGGGCGAGGACCGCTACGATCCCGAGGACTGCAAAAAGAATGAGTTGAGGCATGAATAGGTTGGTGTTGAACTGACCAATCTACCCATCGCAGCCCCATCCGCCAGAAAAACCGGATCTTGTCCCCGGTCAGAAAAATTTTCTGCGAACGGGTTGACACTTCGTGCGTAGTGAATACAACGTCCTTCTCTCTATCGAAAAGTTTGAAACCGCTCTCTCGCCTTAACCCTGATCCGGTCAGCCTTGACCACTCCCCGTGCCGCATCGGTCTGGCCCTCGCCGGACGATGAACCGCTGGATTTGTTCCCAGTCTGTTTGATCCGCAATGGCGAATTTTTTTCCAAAATGGTCGAACCAACTGCCTTGGAAGCTGGCGGTGATGGGAGCCGTCGTGGGCGCGATCCTCGTTCTCGGAATCACTTACTACTTCACGCCAAAATACACCCGAGTCGGGTATCAACCGACCCAGCCGGTGCCGTTTTCCCATGTGATTCACGTGCAGCAGCTTGGGATGGATTGCCGCTACTGTCACACGTTCGTTGAGGTGGCATCGCATTCGAACATCCCCAGCACCCAGAGCTGCATGGGTTGCCATACCCAGATCAAGGCCACCAGCCCGAAACTCGAAGCCGTGCGTGCCGCATGGAATGGCGGAGCAGGCGACGGGCCGCCGGTGAACTGGGTCCGTATCCACCGCGTGCCCGATTACACCTACTTCAACCATGCGGTGCACGTGAACCGCGGAGTGAGCTGTTTTTCCTGTCACGGTGCGGTGAACGGAATGCAGGTTGTTTATCAGCACGAACCTCAGAGCATGGCATGGTGTCTCGATTGTCACCGCGCTCCCGAGAACTTTTTGCGTCCTCCGGGTGAGATTTACAATATGGACTGGAAACCCGAGTCGGCTCAGGCTCAGCTCGATCTCGGCAGGAAATTCAAAGAGGAGTGGAACGTGAATCCGCCCGTCACCTGCGGAGGCTGCCACCGATGAAACGCGACCTGAACCATCCTCCTCTGCCCGACAAGCCCACTCTGTGGCGCAGTCTTTCCGAACTCGAAAAATCTCCGGGCTTCGAGCAGGTATTGCTGAGGGAATTTCCCCGCGGAGCCGACGTTTATCAGGACAGCGGGCTGAGCAAGCGGGATTTTATGAAGTTGATGGGGGCCTCCATCGCGCTCGCGGGAGTGGGTGGCATGGCCGGTTGCCGCCGGCCCGAGGCTTACCTTGTGCCCTTCACCAAAGGGGCCGAGTGGACGATTCCCGGCAAGTTCCTTTACTACGCGACGTCGATGCCCTTGCGCGAAGGGGCGATGCCGCTTGTTGCCACCACGGTGGATGGACGACCCACCAAACTCGAAGGCAACCCGCTTCATCCTGCAAGCACCGGCGCGACCGACGCATTTTCGCAGGCGAGCGTGCTCGATCTCTACGACCCGCAGCGTTCCAAGCAGATTCTGGAAAACGGTCAACCCACTACGCCCGAGGCATTCGCAGCTTTCGTCGCCGACCTCGCCGCAAAGAAACCGGGCGGAATCGCCATTCTTGCCGAGAGGAAAAATTCCCCCACCCGCGAGCGGATGCGGGGATTGCTCGAGGCCTCCTATCCCGGCCTGCTTTGGAGCGAGTTTGAGCCGCTGGGTGCAAGCCAGCAGCGCAAGGCCATCGCGGCCTGCTTTGCGGAGGGAGTGCGCCTTGTGCCCAAGTTCGAGCGGGCGGATGTGGTGCTCGCCCTCGACAGCGACTTCCTCTCGACTTCGGATTACGGGACCGCGTATGCGGCAGGCTTCTATACCCGGCGCAACCCCGACCAGAAGGGCGCGCCGATGAACCGGCTCTACGTCGTCGAAAACCATTACACCCCAACCGGCGGAATTGCCGACCACCGCCTCCGCGCCAAAGCGGACGTTATCGGGGAAGTGGCACGCCGCCTGGCGGTTCGCGTCGCTGCAAAATCCTCTTCGGCTTCTCTCGCGGCCGTCCTTGGCGCTTGCCCGACTGCCGACGTGGCTCTCGATGACGCATGGATCGATGCCTGCGCCGATGACCTGGCCAAGAATGCCGGCCGCTCGATCATTACGGTCGGGGTGCAGCAACCGCCCTGGGTTCAGGCCTTGGTCTTCAGTATCAACGAGGCCCTCGGCAATCACGGAACCACCATTCTTGCCGCTGAGACCGGGGCCCGTCCAGCTGCCTCCATTGTCGATCTCGCGAAAGCCATCGGTGCCGGCCAGGTCCAAACGCTCATTATCCTTGGCGGCAACCCCGCATACAATGCCCCTGCCGATCTCGACTTTGCGTCCTTGCTCGGAAAGGTGCCGGTGGTTGTGAGACTCGGGCTTTTCGAGGATGAGACATCGCGCTTGAGCCGCTGGAGTCTGCCTGCTGCGCATTACCTTGAGACATGGGGAGACGTGCGGGCTTTTGACGGAACTTATTCTTCGATCCAGCCCATGGTTCTGCCTCTCTGGGGTGGCATGTCCGAACTTGACCTGTGCTCGATGTTGCTTGGTCAGCCCGTAAGCGAGGGGCCCCAACTCGTGCAGCAAACCTTTGCCGCCCTGACTGGTGCCACACTGAACCCGCCGGTCGTTCCCCCGCTTGAAGTGCCACCATTTGCGCAAGAGAACGCGAATGTTCAGTGGAACACCTTCCTGCGTGACGGATTCCTCGCGGATTCGGCTTTTCCCCTTGTGCGTCCGGCATTCAATCCTTCGGGCGCCGCCTCCCTTTTCGCTTCCGCCACTCCGGTAAAGGCTGATGCGATCGAGCTGGTTTTCCTGCAGAGCAGCAGCGTCGATGACGGCCGCTACGCCTGCAATTCGTGGCTCCTGGAGACTCCGGATTTCGAGACGAAAGTCACGTGGGACAACGTCGCTTTGGTGAGCCCTGCCACGGCCAAGGCGCTCGGGATCCGCTTCAACAACTACAGCCCGATCTATGAAGTGCCGCTTGCCTTCAACAAGCTGACCTCTGACGAGAATCTCCACACCGACACGGACTTCGACATCGTTGCCGACATTGTCGAAATCTCGGCAGGTGGCAAATCGATCCGGGCGGCTGCCCTGGTCGCTCCGGGGCACGCGGACGGCTCGGTTTCGATTGCGTTGGGATACGGGAGGAAGGGAGTTTCCGCCCTTCTCGACGGGGTCGGCTTTGACGCCTATCCCCTTCGCGAAAGCACCTCTCCGCGCTTCCGCAGCGGGGTGGAAGTCAAGCCCACCGGAGAAACCTACGCGCTCGCCCGCACGCAGGAGGCCAAGAGCATGCACGGGCGCGACCTGGTTCGCGAGGGCACGCTGGCCCGCTATGCCGAGGATCCGAAATTCCCGCAGACGATGGGTATGGACGGCCACATTCCGCCGAATCTTTCGCTCTACACCAACCCGACCCTGACTTCGAAAGAGCAGTGGGGCATGGCGATCGATCTCAACACCTGCACCGGTTGCAACGCCTGTGTCGTCGCCTGTCAGGCCGAGAACAACGTGCCGGTTGTCGGCAAGGACCAAGTACGCAAAAACCGCGAAATGGCATGGATCCGCATCGACCGCTACTTCGCGGGAGATCCCGAAGATCCCGAGATGTTGGCGCAGGCCATCATGTGCCAGCACTGCGAGAATGCGCCCTGCGAGACGGTCTGCCCGGTCAACGCGACCGTCCACAGCGAAGACGGCCTCAACCTGATGGCCTACAACCGCTGCATCGGCACCCGGTATTGCGCCAACAACTGCCCTTGGAAAGTGCGCCGCTTTAATTTCTTCGACTACAACCAGCGCCCGCTGGAGGAATTGTATTGGGGACCGCTCGCCAAAAAGGGCATGGCCGACAGCCTCAAGATGTCGAAAAACCCGAACGTCACGGTACGCATGCGCGGTGTGATGGAGAAATGCACGTTCTGCATCCAGCGGATCGAGGAGGCCAAAATCTCCCGCCTGGTGGAAGCCGGCCCGCGCAACTCGGAAGAGTTCCCTATCAAAGAATTCAAAGTGGCATGCCAGCAGGCCTGCCCGAGCAACTCGATCGTCTTCGGCGACATCAAGAAGGAAGGATCCCGCGTGTCGCGTCTGCAAAAGAGCGACCGTGGTTACACGATGTTCAAGTACGTCAATGCCAGCCCGCGGGTGACCTATCTGGCACGCATCAAGAACCCGAACCCCGCAATGCCCCGCGCCGATCGTGTGGGGATGGCGAATGGCGATCCCCACGGGAGCCACGGAAGCTCCCATTCCACCCCCGGTTCTGCTGAACCGCACAAGGAGGGTGCTCACCACTGATCCCGATGGCAAACGGAACCACAACTGCTGACCCCCGGGAAGTCGAAGCGGAACACGCCGTGCTCGAGCGCCCGCCGCTCGTCAGCAACAACCGGCAGATGGGCTGGATCTCGACGTATGTCAGCTCGATCGTCGAATCGAAGACACCGCTTTGGTGGTGGCTCTCGATCGGCTTCACCGCGCCCATCATGTTGATGTGCTTTGCGATGCTGGCCTACCTCATCGCGACAGGCGTTGGCGTCTGGGGCAACAACAGCCCGGTGGGTTGGGCATGGGACATCACAAACTTCGTGTTCTGGATCGGTATCGGCCATGCCGGAACCCTGATCTCCGCGATTCTTTTCCTCACCCGCCAGAAATGGAGGACCTCGATCAACCGCGCAGCCGAAGCGATGACTCTCTTCGCGGTGGTTTGCGCCGGCATTTATCCCGCTTTGCACGTGGGCCGTGTCTGGATGGCGTGGTTCCTCGCGCCGGTTCCGAACAGCAACGCGATCTGGCAGAATTTCCGGTCGCCCCTGCTTTGGGACGTGTTTGCGGTCTCGACCTATTTCACCGTTTCGGTGCTCTTCTGGTACACCGGCCTCATCCCGGATCTCGCGACTTTGCGTGACCGCGCGACAGGCAAGATCAAAAAGTTTTGTTACGGCGTCGCGGCGCTCGGATGGCGCGGCGGCAACCGCCAGTGGCGCAACTACGAGATGGCATATTTGCTTCTCGCGGGTCTCTCGACGCCGCTGGTGCTCTCGGTGCACTCGGTGGTTTCGTTCGACTTTGCGACATCGGTGGTTCCGGGCTGGCACACGACGATCTTCCCCCCTTACTTCGTGGCGGGTGCCATCTTCGGTGGCTTTGCGATGGTGCTGACCATCATGATCCCCGCCTGCGCGATCTACAAACCGCTTGGCGATCTCGTGACGATCAATCACGTGGACAAGATGTGCAAGGTGATCCTCTTCACCGGAACGATCGTGGGCTACGCCTACATCATGGAGCTCTTCATTGCATGGTATGGTGCCAACCCGTACGAGCGCGCTGCCTTCTGGTATCGCGCCTTCGGCCCCTACTGGTGGGCCTACTGGTCGATGATGTTTTGCAACGTGATCGTGCCGCAATTTTTCTGGTTCAAATTCTTCCGGACCCATCTCATCTGGGTCTGGGTGCTTGTCCAGTTCCCCAATGCCGGCATGTGGTATGAACGCTTCGTGATCATCGCGACCACGCTGTCCCGCGACTTCACCCCTTCGGCATGGGGCATGTTCCACCCCACCATCGTGGACATCCTCACTTTCGTCGGAACCTTCGGTCTCTTCTGCACCCTCTTCCTCCTCTTCATCCGGTTCCTTCCCATGATCTGTATGTTTGAAGTGAAGGCGGTACTGCCCGAGGCGGACCCTCACCATGGAGGCAAACACTGACATGAACCAGGCCGGCGATAATAACCAACCTGTTTACGGGGTGATGGCTGAATTCAATTCGGCGGCGGAGCTATTCCATGCCGCCGAAAAGCTCCGCGACGCGGGCTACAAAAAATTCGACGTCTTTTCGCCCTATCCGATTCACGGGATGGACGATGCCATGGGGCTCAGCCGTTCCATCCTCGGCAAGGTCGTATTTCTTGGAGGCCTGACCGGGTTCACAACAGCCGTCGGGTTGACCTTTATCCCGAGTTCGTTCCTTTATCCGCTCGTTGTGGCCGGCAAGCCCACAAACCTGATGACCGTGCCGGCATTTTTCCCGATCATGTTCGAGCTCACGGTGCTCTTTTCCTCGTTCGCGGCTCTGATCGGGATGTTGCTCCTCAACGGTCTGCCTCGGCTCAACCACCCGGTCTTCAACTGGGAGCGCTTCAAAAAGGTGACCGAGGACAAATTTTTTGCGGTCATCGAATCCGGCGACCCGAAGTTTTCCGAGGCGGAATCCGCCGAATTCCTGTCTGCACTCGGCGGTGCAAACATCACGAAAGTTCACGGGGAGTAAGACATCATGCTTCGCTACTTCTTTCTATCCGTTGCTTTTGCGCTCCTGCTCCTTCTCACGTGGGCCGGCTTCCGCGGGGAAAAATTCACAAGCCCTCCCATCGAAATTTTCCCGGACATGGACCGGCAGCCCAAAGTGAAGGCCCAGGATCCCTCGAAATTTTTTGCAGACGGCCTGGGAGCCCGCAAGCCGGTCGCAGGTACCGTGCCGCTCGGCTACGTGATGCCCGCTCCGGAAGGAGCCGGGGATTCCCCCAGTCCCTACAAGGCCGTGAAATTCACCGGGTCCCCCGGATACGCCGATACCGGCAAGGTGGGAGACGGATGGGGAACCGGTATGCCCGTGCCTGTCGATGAAGCGCTTTTACTCCGGGGCAAGGAACGTTACGGCATCTTCTGCGCGGTCTGCCACGGCAACACCGGCGCAGGCAACGGCATGGCCAACAAATTCGGCCTTGCGACGGTCGTCAGCCTCCAGCAGGAACGGATCCGAATCATGTCGGACGGCGAAATTTTCAACACGATCACCCACGGAAAAAATACCATGTTCCCCTACGGGGACCGTATCGCCCTGCCCGACCGTTGGGCGATCATTGCCTACCTCCGCGCGCTCCAGATTTCGCAAGGCGGGGCCACAATTGCCGACGTCCCGGCTTCCGAGCGGGCGAAATTGGAGGCCGCACAATGAGTGACCACACAGACAGTGCTCCGAAGCCGGAGTTTTTCGATTACAAGCATGTCGGGAGCCGCTTCCTCGGTCTCATCGCATTCGCAGTAATTTCTTTCGGAGCGCTCTTCGTCATGGCGTCGTGGGATATCAAGCAGTTTGCATTTTCCTATCTTTTTGCATTCACGTTTTTCCTGACGATTTGCATGGGGGGTCTCTTCTGGACTCTCGTGCATCACGCGGTTGACGCGGAGTGGAGTGTGGTGGTTCGCCGACAGATGGAGAATATGGCCAGCCTTCTTCTGGTGATGGCATTTCTTTTCATCCCATTCGTATTTGTCGCGCCCGAGTTGTGGAAATGGATGACTCCGAAATACGCGGCCGATCCCCTGCTCCTTGAAAAGCAGGCCTTCCTCAATGTTCCGTTTTTCTGGTTCCGCGCGGGCTTCTACTTCGTTTTCTTCGTCGTCTGCTCGACGTTGTTGCGCTCGTTCTCGATCGCGCAGGATCAAAACGGGGCGGCGCGGTTCACAATTCTGAACCGCCGTGTGACTTTTGCGAGCGCGTTGCTATTTGCGGTGTGCCTGACTTTTGCGGCGATCGACTGGCTCATGGGGTTGGACTTCCACTGGTTTTCAACGATGTGGGGGGTCTATATTTTCGCGGGCACGGCACTGAGCTCGATGTGTGTGCTGGTGTTGATCATCACGGCACTGCGCTCGGCCGGATATCTGCGCTCGGTCATTTCGATCGAGCACTACCACATCA
>JBGSSC010000623.1:0-2323 GCA_041737265.1 Terrimicrobiaceae bacterium
GCGATGAGGCAACTCTGGCTCAACGCCGTCCGCTGGCTGACCCAAACGTCCACACAACCCTGACGTCACAAGACTCAACCATTTATGAAAAGGATCTACCGCGCATCACTGATTGGAGTCGGCAAACCGGCACGAGTCGGCGACGAAAAGGACGGCTGCAAAATCGGTTACATCCATGCCGAAATGCTGGCCCAATCCTCTCGCCTCCAGCTTGTTTCCGGTGTCGATCTCCGGCAGGAAAATCTCACCATCTGGCAGGAAAAATTCGGCATCGAGCGCGGCTTCCTTTCTTTGGAACAGATGCTCGCCGAAGACCTGCCCGATGTGGTGGGCATTGCCACCTATGTGGGGAGTCACTACCCGATCATTGAGAAAGTGGCACGTGCGGGGGTGTGCGGGATTCTTTGCGAAAAGCCGTTCCTCAACAGCCCGGCGGAATGGGCCAAGCTGCGCAGCCTCATCGCGGAAACCGGCGTCAAAATCGTGGTCAACCACATGAGGCGCCATCAACCGCTCTTCCAGGAGATTCGCCGCCGCCTGTTGGCTGGTGTCATCGGTCAGCCGGAGTTGATGAGTGCCGGTGTGGCTGGTTGGGATCTTTCCGAGTGGGGAGCGCATTGGCTGGATCTCTTCCGGTTTTTCAATGACGACATGCCACTCTCCTGGGCGTTTGGACAAACGCGGACGCGTGCCTTGCATTCGTTCGGGCATTGCATGGAGGATCATGCCTGCGGGTATTTCGCCTTTTCCAATGGCTGCCGTGGTTTGGTCGACGGGGGCCAGGCGCTGGGTTCCGCCACCATGGTCATCCAAGGCAGCGAAGGCATGATTCGCGTCCACAACGAAGGCAAGGCCGAGATTTTTACCGCCCGAGGAAGTGAGCTTTTAGAAACGGACTCCTACGGTCCCGCCGTGTGGTTGGCTCCATGGCACGATTTGTTGGATTGGATGGAGGGCGGCGAGGAACCCGATCTCGGAGCGACAAACCAACTCTTCACTTCCGAACTCAACCATGGCCTTTACCTCTCCGCCTTGCATGGCGACCGCGTGGACTTCCCGATCCGTAGCGAATTGGCCGAATGGCCGGTGGATGCCATCGCCCGCAAAAACACATCTGCTCCCTGAAACCCACAAACCCACCCCACCGAACCTATGAAAATTGGCTGTTTCGCCCTCAATACCCCGTTCAGGCCGCTCGATGCCCAATTGCAGCAAATCGCCGATTGGGGATTCCGCTACGCCGATGTCACCGATAACAGCGACGGCGCCTGTTTGGGAGTCGAGTTTGGTTTCACGGCCCTGGCCAGCCTGGACGGCAACCCGCACGACTTGAAACGCCAATTCGCCGCGCATGGGCTGGAGATTTCCGCATGGTGCTCCCACGCAAATCTGCTGGATCCCAGTGCCCCCTGGCGTTACGGCACGGCACAGATTATCAAAGCCATCCGGTCCGCCGCGGCCATTGGGGTCAATCACGTCATCACCACCGAAGGCGAACCCACCACGGCCTTCGGTCACGGTCTTTCTGATGACGAAAAACTTTTTAGCATCCGGGAGAAGCTCCAGGAACCCCTGCGCCTCGCCGCCGACCTGGGTGTGACGCTCCTTCTTGAACCTCACGGCCCGGTCACCGACAACATCGAGCTTCTGGAGCGACTGCTTGATGCCTGTCATTCCGAGTCTCTCGGCCTCAATCTTGACACTGGCAACCTATGGCTGGGCGGCGGCGACCCCGTCGCGTTCGTGCGCAAATTCGGTTCCCGCATCGGCCACGTTCACTGGAAAGACATGTCCGCCGAAATGGAAATGCAACGCGGAAAAAGTTTTGGCTGCGGCATGGCCACCATCGCGCTTGATAAGGGCGTGGTCGGCATCGCCGCCGTGGTTGATGAACTCGCAAAGATTGGTTTTCACGGCCACAGCACGCTGGAAATCGCAGGCGAGGAAGCCGTCCTGGCTAGCCGCGACTTTCTCGAAAGTCTCGCCAAAGGATAAAATTGAAGCCACCGCGGGTAGTAAGAAAGCCGCATGCCCTCCGACTCTTTGCCCAAGTGAGCACTTCGATCACGGGATCGCATCATCCCTGGGCGGTTCGGGCGCCGGCACCGGAAGCTCCGTGGCCAGAACTTAGTGAACATGCATCATTCATCCGAAGTCCGTCGCGCCTTCAACACTGTCATAAATCGCATATCTCATTACCGATTTGCGCATTCCGGCTGAGCTTTTCCGGCAGTGCCACGCGTCACCGTCCTCTCTCGTTCGAAGGAAAATACAGGAAAAAGGTGCGGAGTTATTGCTCTTTGACAAAAAGGAACCGGTCCAC
>JBGSSC010000624.1:0-4961 GCA_041737265.1 Terrimicrobiaceae bacterium
CATGATGGGAAACGACGAAGCGTTTCCCTCCATTTTGCGCAGCAAAATACTTCTAATCCGGCGGCGGAGTGAGCACGTTTCTCAACGGGTCCCATTGCCAACAAACCCGCTCTTGGCACCGGCTACGCCGGATTAGGGAAAGAGACCGCGCGCCCGCTTGGCGTCGATGACTTTGCGTACGCCGATTGCCAGCGCGGCATCACGCATCCAGAGATTGTTGCGTTTTCCGAAGCCGAGCACATCCTGAAAGGCCTTTTCAAGGATCCTGTAAAGCCGGTCGTTCACTTCGATTTCCGTCCAGGCAAAGTTCTGAGTGTTCTGCACCCACTCAAAGTAGGAAACGGAAACGCCGCCTGCATTGCATAGAACGTCCGGAATAAGAAAAATATCGGATTCACGAAGCACATTGTCCCCGCATTCCGTAGTGGGGCCGTTGGCGGCCTCGGCCAGAATCCGGCAACGGAGTTTTCCGGCGTTCTTCCCTGTGATCTGAGCCTCAAGCGCCGCAGGGACCAGCACGTCGCACTCCAGCTGAAACATTTCCTCATTGGTGATCGAATCACCTCCTGCAAACCCGGCAATACGGCCGGTCGAGGCGACATGGGTCTGGAGCGCCCTGACATCGATTCCCCCCGCGTTGTGCAGGCCGCCACTATGGTCGGTCACCGCAATGACTTTCACGCCTGATGAGGAAAGGGTCGTTGCGGCATAGGATCCCACGTTGCCGAACCCCTGGATCGCCGCCGTCGCACCGTCGGCCCGGATTTTCAGCATATCCATAACCCGGTTGATCAGAAATGCCACGCCACGTCCGGTGGCCTCACGCCGCCCGACGGTTCCTCCGAGAATCACCGGCTTGCCAGTCACCACTCCAGGAGTGCCGCGACCGACTGCGATGCTGTAGGTGTCCATCATCCACCCCATGTGCTTTTCGTTTGTGCCGATATCCGGCGCAGGAATGTCGGTGTCCGGTCCAATGAATGAAATCAATTCCTGGGTATAGCGGCGCACCAGTCGCTCGACCTCCCCCTCGCTCATGGAGTGGGGATCACAAGCCACCCCGCCCTTTGCCCCTCCGTAAGGCAGCCCCGCAAGCGCACACTTCCAGCTCATCCACATCGCCAAAGCCGCAGTTTCCCCGATCGTAACATCCGGATGAAAGCGAACTCCCCCCTTTGTGGGCCCGAGGGCCAGGTGATGTTGCACCCGGTACCCCTCGAAGGCGCGTACCTGTCCGTCGTCCATGCGAACGGGACATTGCACAACCAGTGTGCGCTTCGGCAAACGCGTTCGCTCCCGGGCGTCCTGAGGCACCTCCAGCCATTCACAGGCCCGTTGATACTGCGCATTGGCTATGTCGAATACAGGGGAATCGTAAATCGACGGCGAGCGGAACTGATTGGGGAGACTCATGAGAACCGGATTGTTTTTCTTTTATTTCAACCTGAAGGGAAACCTGATGGAATGTTTAATACTGTTTGTTATTGCGGAAAGCAACAATCTATAACATTCTTCTTTTTCCGATGAAGAGCGAAAGCCGCAGGAACCGACCCTCCGCATCAGCGCGCGAACAATGCATCCGCCGCGCTCTTGCCAAGTCGGCGTCGATCTCCATCTCACACATGGCCGAAGAGCTTGAAGTGAGTGAAATGACAGTCCGGAGGGATCTGGCGCGGATGGAGATGAACACGGATGTGCGCCGCACACACGGGGGAGCGGTAGTGGCTGAGCGAATGGTTTTCGAGTTCAACTACCTCCGCAGACAACGGGAACGTTGGAAGGAAAAGGCGGCGATAGCCTCGGCTGCGAGGTCTTTGATTCAGGCGGGACAGCGGATCATCCTCGATACCGGCACCACAACCCTCCAACTGGCGACCCGGCTCAAAGACCTTGAAAACCTCACGGTAATCACCCCCAGCCTGGCAGTGGCATCGGAACTGCAGTTTTCCGAAAATCTCCATGTCATCCTGCTGGGAGGCATGATTCATCGCGGAAGCCCCGATTTGACAGGTCCCGTAACCGAGCACTCTTTGGACCTCTTTTCGGCGGACTGGGTTTTTCAGGGCGCGGACGCGGTCGGGGAGGACGGGAGTATTTACAACGTTGACCTTCAACTCGCGCAGGCCGACCGCAAGATGCGTGCGAAAGCGGCGAAGCGGTGCCTCTTGGCCGACAGCTCCAAATTCGGCCAGACCGCGCTCGTGAAAAACGGGGAACTCTCTGATTTCGACATTCTGGTGACCGACCCGGGGATTCCTGCGGCCCATTTGCGCCTCGCCCGCAAAATGGCCGGCCGCGTGATCATCACAAGCCGGGGTTCGGAACGCCCATCCCATCTCAAATCCAAAAACCAATGAATAAAAACGCATCATTCAATACCCTCGACTGGGGAAAAACCGACCTCGCCAAATATCCGAACATGCCGGTTCCGGCGCCCGGCCCGGAATCCAAGCACTGGCATGACCGTTGCACCAAACATTTCAAGGGCCTGAGCGGACAGGTGAAGCTTTTCCCGGTTACCTTCGAATCCGGGAAGGCATGTGTTTTGCGCGATGTGGACGGAAACGAATACATCGATTTTTCCTCCGGCATTTATGTGACAACGCTCGGGCACTGCCACCCGAAAATCAGCGAAGCGATCGCCAACGCAGCCCACAAGTTGATGAATGCCCACGACTTCACAACACCGGTCAAAACCGAGCTGATGGAGAAGCTTGTGGAAATTCTGCCCGGAGATCTCTCGGGCTTTCAGCTCTATGATTCCGGCACGACGGCGGTTGAAGCCGGCATGCGCGTGCTTCGCGCTGCCACCGGAAAGAACGAGATGATCTCCTGTTTCTACGACTACCATGGAAAAACGTATGGGGCGGTTTCCCTGGGACACATCCGGTCCCATGTGTATGGCCGCGTGCGTGCTCCGGGGGCACACATGGTGCCCCGGCCTGATGTATACCGGCCGATATGGACCAAAGCCGACGGCACCATCGACACCGACGCGTATCTGGCCTTCTACAACGAATACCTCGACAAGGCGACCGTGGGTGATGTTGCGGGGTTCGTGCTTGAACCCATCCAGGGCTGGGGCGGATCGGTGATGCCGCCGGACGATTTTTTCCCCAAGCTGCGCCAATTCTGTGACGAGCGCGGGTTGTTGCTTATGATCGATGAAGTCCTCACGAGCTGGGGGCGCACCGGCAAATGGCTGTGCATGGACCACTGGAATGTCGTTCCCGACATTGTCACGATCGGCAAGGGCTTTGGAAACGGCTTCCCTGTCACCTGCGTCGCCGTGCGCGATGCCTATAAAGAGAGCTTTGAAGCCATCTCGGCATCGAGCAGCTACGGCGGAAATCCGATGGCCTGTGCTGCCGCCCTTGTTTCCACCAAAGTGATTCAGGAGGAGAATCTTTTGGAATGGGCCGAGCACCTCGGAAAAGTCGCCCTCAAGCGGATGCTTGAAATGCAGGATCGCCACCCGATCATCGGAAACGTCCGCGCGAAGGGATGCCTCATGGGCATCGAATTGGTAAAGGATCGCGCAACGAAGGAGCCCTTCGACAAAGCCGGCACGCAGGTTTATCAGAAAGCCTTTGCCAAAGGATTGGCATGGATTCCCGCAGGTCACATTCTGCGCATGAGCCCTCCGATCGTTATGGATGAGAAGACCCTCCTGAAGGGCCTCGACCTCATCGAAGATGCCATTGGCGAAGTCGAAAAGGAAAACGGCTACACCCGATGAAACGCATCCGCTTCGGAATCATCGGCTGCGGATTGATGGGCAAGGAGTTCGCCAGCGCGGCTGCGCGCTGGTGCCACCTTCGCGACATGCCGGCCATGCCGGAGATTGTCGCGGTCAGCAACCGGAGTGAGCGGCCGAGGGACTGGTTCACCGGGCACTTCCCCTCCGTGAAGCAGTCTGTTTCCGACTACCGCGATCTCCTGGCCAATCCGGAAGTGGACGCCGTCTATGCGGCTGTTCCTCACCACCTGCATGAGAGTGTTTACTGCGACACGATCAAAGCCGGAAAACACCTCTTCGGCGAGAAACCGTTCGGGATCGATCTGGCGGCAAACACGGCAATTATTGAATGCATCGACAAGCACCCCGGGGTCCTTGTGCGGTGCTGCTCGCAGCTGCCTTACTTCCCCGCCGCGCAGTCCATCGGCAGAATGATCAAGGGCGGGGAGTTTGGCACAATCCTGGAAGTGAATGCCGGCTTTCTTCACTCCAGTGACATCAATCCTGACAAACCTGCCAACTGGAAACGGATCGTTGAGTCCAACGGTGAATACGGCGTGATGGGAGACCTCGGAATGCATGTCTGCCACGTTCCGTTTCGTGCAGGCTGGTTCCCCCGCAACGTTCGTGCAATCCTGAGCAATGTCGTGACCGAACGGCCCGACGGCAAGGGGGGCCGCGTGTCATGCGGAACCTGGGACAATGCAACCCTGCTCTGTGAGTCGGCGGACACGAACGGACACGCCTTTCCGCTCACACTCCGCACTCAGCGCATTGCACCAGGCGAGTCCAATACCTGGTATATTGAGATCAAGGGTATGAAAGCCTGTGCCCGGTTTTCCACGCGGAATCCGAACACCCTTCACGTTCTCAACTACCGGGATGGAGCTCAGGATTGGCGGGAAGTCTCAGTTGGCTATACCCCGGTCTATGCGGCGATCACCGGTGCCATCTTTGAATTCGGGTTCTCCGATGCAATCCTCCAGATGTGGGCGGCCTTCGTGACCGAATTGTCGGGAGCCCCGCTGCCCGATTCGCTCCTCGCCCAAGCGGCAACACCCGCCGAGGCGGCTGCCAGCCACCGCCTGTTTACCGCAGCACTTGAATCAGCCGGATCACAACAAACCATCGCACTAACATGACCATTGACAATCACGTTCACATTGGCGTCGAGGCCCTTTTCTACTTGAAGGGATGGTTCCCTTATTGCCTGGATTTCGAA
>JBGSSC010000632.1:0-6246 GCA_041737265.1 Terrimicrobiaceae bacterium
AACGATCCCGAAAAAATCGCTTCCTGCTGCGCTTTTCGGAAATGATTTTCAAGAAGTGCTCTAATTGTCGCCATCGCAAATGGGGACGATTGTTTGGGGATCGGTACAAGGCTGTCGTGGTTGAAGGGGGCGACGAAGTGAGTTTCTATCTTGAGACGGTGATCGACTACGTGCACTTGAATCCAGTGCGGGCGGGTTTGATTTCGGTTCAGGGGGGACAAAGTATTCGCGATTACCCCTGGAGCAGCATCGCGAGGGGCTATGCCTTGCTTCCCTCCAAACGTCCCAAGTGGCAGTTTTGCGAGGAAGTGCTTTCAGCCTTCGGGTGGAAAGACAATACCTCTGGCCGACGAAACATGGTCGAACACCTGGATGCCAGGGCTTCCAGCGAAGAGAAAAAACACTGTGGGGTTCCGGAATTGCCATCTGAACGGGATCGCCGTCTCAGCGAGCTGCGCAGAGGCTGGTATTGGGGAAGCCAAGCCTTTTGCGAACGCATGCTGGCGCTGGTAGGTAAAGGAATCCGTAAAACCGCAGCCCGTGCATACAAGTCGTCACCTGAGGTGAAGGAGCACGGAGAACGTGCCGCAGAGCAATTGCTGCAACAAGCCCTCACCAAGATGAAGACGGAGGAGGAATCCATCAAGCGCTGGCCGCGTGGGGACACGAGAAAGTTGGCGCTGGCAGCGATCCTCCGCAAACGAACGACGGTTGCAAATCAGTGGATTGCCACCCGTCTGAGGATGGGCAGCGCGGCGAATGTCAGTCAGCGCGTGCGCACGGCGGATCTGGCCCAACTATCCAAGACGCTTCCTCCCTCGCTGCGAAAGATGTTGCGCGAGCAAATTTGATATTTGCACACTGACCCCAATTGTGTGCACACTGACCCCAATTGCAATTGAACATGGGTTTTGGATCCCTTCTTGCGCTTGTAACCGTCGTAACCGGCGAGCTCTCCACTTTCAGGCACCGACTGAATTGTTCGCCCGTCCAAAATCGCGGCTGTGGGCTCATGGTGGCGTCCGGCCAGCAGGCGAGCAAGTTTGCGAAGATCATTGGCCATGGTCTCAAAAACCCCTGCTTTGACCCAACGCTGTGCTTGCTGATGAACCGTGTAATGTGGCGGAAAGACCGAGGGCAAATACCTCCAGGGACACCCTGTCTTTACCCGTAGCGCAGGGCGTTGAAAACTGCTCGAGGGCAATACTCCCGCTGGGGAGCATCCTCTCTCATCAGGCTCAGATAAGGGCACAGAATTCCCATTCTGCATCGGTCAGGTCGCTCGGGTATTTCGTCGGGTAGCGTTTGAGTGGCTCTTTCATCCCGAGCGTAATGCACAATGTATTTACTTTGTACAAGTCTGATTTGCAAAAAGTTCATTACAGGCTCTAACCTGCGGCTCACTTCGATTTGGGGGCAGCTGGTTGGGGTCGCGGGCGACTGCCCTCAACAAATCAACAACAAGGGTGGTCCTCAGTGCTCATGGGAGGTAGGTCGGGTCTGGCAGGCGGCATTTTCGAATTGGATGGTTGAATGGCTGATGCCGTAGCGGAGGTGGAGTTCTTCGCGGATTCGGGCGAGGAGGGCATCGTCGATGGTGGGGGACTTTTTCACCAAGTGGGCAGTGAGGGCGACCTCGGTGGTGCTGAGTGGCCAGATGTGGATATGGTGGACTCCGCTTACCTCGGGCAGGCCCGCGAGGTAGGCCTGCACGGCGCCGGGATCGATGTTCTCCGGGACGGCATCCAAGGAAAGGTTGAGTGCATCGGTGAAGAGCCCCCATGTGCTGAGTAGGATGAGGGCAGCTACGCCGATGCTGACCACAGGATCGAGCCAAGCCCAGTTGGTAAAAAGGATTACGGCACCAGCAGCCATGACCCCCGCGGAGACGGCGGCGTCTGCGGCCATGTGAAGGAAAGCGCCACGCACGTTGAGGTCCTTTTTTCTGCCGGACATAAAGAGGAGAGCGGTGGCACCGTTAACGAGGATGCCCAAGGCGGCGACCCAAATGACGGTCCCGCCGACCACAGGGGGAGGGTCGCGGAAGCGTCCGATGGCTTCCCAGAGGATGCCTCCTACGCCGACCAGAAGGAGCAGGGCGTTGAAAAGGGCGGCGAGAACGGTGGCACGTCGCCAACCGTAGGTGCGGCGCTCGGTGGCGGCGCGCTTCGCGAGGACCGTGGCGACCCACGCCAGGATCAGGCCGAGAACATCGGATACATTGTGGCCGGCATCGGCAAGCAGGGCGAGGGAATCGGAGAGCAGTCCGAAAACGACCTCGAGGACGATAAAGGCGGTGTTGAGCGAAATTCCTATGAGAAAGGCGCGTCCAAAATCGGCGGGTGCGCCGTGGTCATGGTGGTCGTGCGCCACGGGCACAAGTGGCCGCAAAACAGTCTGCGGTGTCAATGGTATTTTCCTATGCCTGCCCTGATGCGACTGCCGGTTAGTGTCGGCGTGAAGCCCATGGGAAATAAGGAAGTGTCAAGGGTTCGGACGGGGCTGTGCCGGGGGGTTGCGTAATTGAGGGCCGGGCACAGGGAGAATTCTGGCGGTTCGACATGCCGCTTCGACGAGTTCACTGTCGCACTGACCGAGGGGCTTCGTCGGAACCGAAAATAATGGGAAACGACCAAGCGTTTTTCTCCATTTTTCGCAGCAAAATTTTCTAATCCGGCGGCGTGGGCTGCAACGGATGCGAAGCAACGGCCAGGCTTTCAACTCCTTTCTCAACGGGTCCCATTACCAACAAACCCACCCTTGGCACCGGCTCCCGCCGGATTAGGGTTATTCGTCGTCGGGGCCGATGATTTCGGAGACGCGGCGGATGGTATTGGCGAGGCCGGTGTCTTCGTCGATTTCGATGAAAGCTCCGCAGACGCGGACCGGTCCGCCGGCGACAGGGAAGGGGGTTGGGAGGCCGTCGATGAAGCGTTTGATGATGTTGCGCGGGTCGCGTCCGAGAATCGAGTGTTCGGGACCGCACATGCCTGCGTCGCAGAGGAAGGCGGTGCCGTTGGGGAGGATTTTTTCGTCAGCGGTCTGGACGTGGGTGTGGGTGCCGAGGACGGCGGAGACTTTGCCATCGAGGAAGCGTCCCATGGCGATTTTCTCGCTGGTGGTTTCGGCGTGGAAATCGACGATGATGATGGAGGTTTCTTCCTGGAGGCGTTCCACTTCGGCCAGTGCGGCGGGGAAGGGGTTGTCGAGCTGCTGGTTCATGAACGTGCGGCCCTGGAGGTTCATCACGGCGACTTTTCCCTTGGCGGTGTCGAGCACGATGCTGCCCTGGCCGGGGACTCCCTGGGGATAGTTGACGGGTCTGAGGAGCCGGGGTTCGGTGGCCATGAATGCTGCGGTGTCCTTCTGGTCCCACGCGTGGTCGCCCGTGGTGATCACGGCGATGCCGCTGCGCAGAAGGTCGATTGCGATGCGCCCGGTGATGCCGCGTCCGCCGGCCGCATTTTCTCCGTTGGCGATGACGAAATCCACTCCGCGGCTTTTTTGGAAGATGCGCACGGCACGCATGGCGGCTTCACGGCCGGGCTCGCCGACGATATCTCCAAGAAAAAGAACTGTGATCATCCGTCCCTTTTATCGAAAAAGGCGGATCGCACAGCGTAAAAAGATCAAATGCACCAAATGACACGAAAATTTCCGCGAACGAAGGCGTTCCTCTTGCTCTTGACCCTCTCCTCAGCGGTTGGGTGGGCCAGGCTCACGCCCTTGGCACCGGCTCCCGACTGGTCGAAACTGGAGAAATATCAGGAGAGCATGACACGGGAGGAGTTTGTCGACTTGCTGGATCGCGTGTATGCGCCCGGGGGTGCCGCCGCTGGTGTGATTGTGGTGGAGGAAGGTTCCGCGCGGGTGAAAACGCGTTCGGGGTCGCCCGACTTCGTCCTGCGGTTTGCTCAATCAAGGGAGTCGGTGAAACCTGCAGGGGCATTTTGGAGTCCGAGGTCGGCGCTGCCTCCGGCTCCGGCAGGCAAGCCGTTGGCGGGGTTAAAAATTGCGATTGATCCGGGACATTTGGGCGGCCGGTGGGCGAAGGTGGAGGAGCGCTGGTTCCGCGTAGGGAACAGCCGGCCGGTTGTTGAGGGAGACATGACCCTGCTTGTCGCGAAGATGCTCATTCCGAGGCTGAAAGCGATGGGAGCGCAGGTTTTTCTCACTCGCTCGAAGGCTGGCCCGGTGACATCGGCCCGACCTGAGAAGCTGCGCAAAGAGGCTGCCGCCTCCCTCGCGGACAAAGGAAAGCCCACGGATCCCGCCAGCCTCGAATCCGAGAGTGACCGGCTTTTTTACCGAGTGAGCGAGATCCGGCGCCGGGCGCGCCTCGTCAATGAGAGCATCAAGCCCGATCTTGTGTTGTGTTTGCACTTCAACGCTGAAGCCTGGGGGAGCGAAACGGAGCCGCTCCTCGTCGATGAGAACCACCTGCATTTTCTGGTGACGGGTTCTCTCTCTGCCGAGGAGCTTTCTTATGAGGACCAGCGTTTCGACATGCTGGTGAAGTTGCTGGGTCGCACCTTTCCCGAGGAGTTGAAAGTATCTGCGGCCGTTGCATCGGCGATGGCGGCGGAGACCCGCCTGCCGCCCTACACGTATGTCGGTGCCAACGCGCTGAATGTCGGCGGCAATCCCTATCTTTGGGCCCGCAACCTCCTTGCCAACCGGCTCTTCGCGTGCCCGGTGGTCTATGTTGAACCGTATGTGATGAATGGACGCGCCGCCTTTGCCAGAATTCAGGCCGGAGATTATGAGGGGCGTCGAAACTTCGGTGGCGTGCCGCGAAAAAGCATCTATCGCGAATACGCCGACTTGGTCGCTGCGGGCCTTGCTGCCTATTACGGACAACGATGATGGTTCCGGGGTTGATTTCGGCGGCGAAATAAAGAATATCCGCGCCAGGGCAATGACACCGGGCGACTACATTTCATCGGGCTTTAAGAAAATTGACGCGGATCTCGGCTACCTCATGGGGTGTCTGAGAGAGGTTCTTCAGGAAGTCGGGGAGGGGGAAGCCGCCAGGTATTTGCCGTGGATCGAGGGGGCGGGGCCGCATGATGCCTCGAACCCGCCCGAGGGGATCGAGCAGGCGTATTCCATCGCGTTTCAGATGCTGAACATGGTGGAGGAAAATGCATCCGCCCGTACGAGACGTCTTCGCGAGAGTGAACACGGACCCTCCGACGAGCCGGGATGCTGGGGCGACGAGCTGTTGCGCTTGTCTCAGGAAGGTATCGAGGGCGCGGAGGTGGCGGGGGCTCTGCCCGAGATTCGCGTCGAACCCGTGCTGACCGCTCATCCGACCGAGGCAAAACGCGGCTCGGTGCTCGAGCAACACCGCGCCATTTACCAGTTGCTCTCCTCACTCGAGAACGAGGCCCTCACGCCCACCCAGCGCGGGAGTGTCCGCGACGAAATCAAAGTTGTGCTCGAACGCCTCTGGCGCAGTGGTGAGATCCTCCTTGAAAAACCGGAGGTTGCTTCGGAACGCCGGGGGGTTTCCTTTTACCTTCGGAAAGTTTTTCCGCTCGCGCTGGAGGAACTCGACGGCCGCCTTCGCCGGGCCTGGGCCGATGCCGGATTTGATGCGGGGTTTCTTGACGACCCTCACGCATGGCCACGGCTCCGCTTTGGGAGCTGGGTCGGAGGAGACCGCGACGGGCACCCGCTTGTGACCGCCGACGTGACCGAGGATACTTTACTGGAACTGCGTC
The DNA here is from genome assembly GCA_041737265.1 of Terrimicrobiaceae bacterium. Classification (GTDB taxonomy): domain Bacteria; phylum Verrucomicrobiota; class Verrucomicrobiia; order Chthoniobacterales; family Terrimicrobiaceae; genus JBGSSC01. Next base: position 5,727 of record JBGSSC010000632.1, read on the forward strand.
GGGACGCGCTGCAGGTCGTTCACACCCAGCTCGGGGTGTTGGCCGAACGTCTGCCCCTTTCCAGCAATTTTCAGCGTCCGCCCGAAGACTTCGAGCGCAGGCTTGTGAGTCTCTGGTCGGGGAATCCCGCGACGGCAGAAGCCATTTCCCGTCGCTACTCGGACGAACCATGGCGCCAATACGTTTTGCTTCTCAGGAGCAAGCTGCCGATCGACGGCGGTGGTGAGAATTTCTACCGGACACCCGACGAACTCGACCAGGACCTCGCGGTGCTTGCCGAATCGCTGGTGCAGGTCGGGGCGAAGCGCCTGGCCGACAATTCCGTGTGGCCGGTCCGCCGCGCGCTTGATGTCTTTGGCTTCCACCTAGCAGCGCTCGACATCCGTCAGAACAGCCGGTTCCACGACAGGGCCCTTTCCCAAATCCTCGCCGCCAGCGGTCACCCGGAACCCGATTTTTCCTCGTGGTCCGAAGACCGCCGTCTGGAGTTTCTCAATGCGGAGCTGAAATCGCCGCGGCC
>JBGSSC010000675.1:0-1739 GCA_041737265.1 Terrimicrobiaceae bacterium
TCGATGAGAACGGGATCCTCCCACAGGAAACCGCCGAGGCGGACCGCGGCGGTAAGGTCTCCCGCTGCAGCGTCTCCGTTGCCGTCGTGCGCCTGAAGCCATGCAGAGGCGCCGAGGAACCGGGCCGCACTTAAAAACCCGGTAACCGGGCCGAGATCCATGGCCGGGCCTTTGGTCGTATCACGCTTGAACCTCGCTGCACGCTTGGTTGCGGCCTCACGAAGCAGCGTAAGAGCCTCCTGTATTTCGGGCCATGCCATTTGCCCGCGAAAGCGAGCGAGCTTGGCGGCGTCGAACTCCGCGGGGTTGCGTCCGCCCTTGACACCGAGGCCCGGCACCGCATCGATCCAGCCGTCACGCTTGCTCAAGTCTGTGATTATCGTTGCCGCACGTTCAATGAGGGGCGCGGCATCTTCGGTTATCGCTATTGGCCAAGGCTCCAGATCGGCTGGCGTCATGGGCAGGCCAGCTGCCCGCATCCCGGATTCAATCTCCCCCAACCGCGCTATCTCAACCCGCAGCCAGACGGCCCATGCGGCAACAATTACCAGCAATGCCGCGAAGACGACCCCGGCGTTCCTGAGAAAGATGGTGCGGGGTTTCAATGCGGTTCAGCGCGTGCGGGAACGCACTTCTACCGCGTGATCCAAGGCCTGCGTAATGCCCCATCGGAGCGTGCCGGAGATGGCTGCAGTCACGTAGCGTTTGGCGGAAGCGACGCTTTCGCGGAGACCGAGCCCCTTCGCGAGGCCGGCCGCGATGGCGGCGGAGTAGGTGCATCCGGTGCCGTGGGTTGAGACGCCCCGAACGAAGGGAGAGGCGAACTCATCGCATTCCTCGCCCCGAACCAGAATGTCGATGGCCGTGTCGCCCCTCAAGTGACCGCCTTTGACCAGAAACGCGCAGCCGAATTCGCGTGAGAGGGCGATGCCAGCCTTCCTCATTTCGCGCTGGTTTTTCACTTGATAGCCGACCAACAACGAAAGCTCGTCCAGGTTGGGGGTCACCACGGTGGCCAGCGGAAACAGGTGCGTTTTGTAGGCCGAAATTGCAGGAAGTTCGAGCAAGGCGTCTCCGCTGCTAGCGACCATCACAGGATCCACAACGAGGGGGATCTTCGTGTGTTGCAAGCATGCCGCCACGGCTTTCACAATTGTGGCGGAAAAAAGCATTCCCGTTTTCGCGGCGGCCACTGGAAACGCCTCGAGCGAAAGGCGGGTTTGGCTCGAAACCATCCGCGGCGGCATTGCCCGGATTTCCTCCACCCGTCCGGGCACTTCGGACACGACACAAGTGATCGAGGTCAGCCCGTAACATCCGTGGGCCTGAAAAGTTTTCAGGTCCGCCTGCGCTCCTGCGCCGCAACTGCTGTCCGACCCCGCAACGGTGAGGACCACCGGGCGGGCGCGTGAGGACGGAGGCATGTCCAGTCTTAACTGCGCTGGTTCCGGATCAGCAGAAGGTAAATGAGGTTACCGATCGCAGCGACAAGAGCCGCCACATAGGTGAGAGCCGCCGCATTGAGAACGGCATTGACGCCACCCGCTTCATTGCCGGCCCGCACAATTCCCATTTGTTGGAGGATGACCTTTGCACGGCGGGACGCATCAAACTCCACAGGCAGAGTGATGAGTTGAAAAACGGTCAGCACGAAATAGCAAATCACGCCAATCGTGAGGAGTTGGGTCATGTGGAAAAAGATGCCTCCCATCACGACAAAGGGAAGCATCTGGGATGCG
>JBGSSC010000695.1:0-11116 GCA_041737265.1 Terrimicrobiaceae bacterium
TTCGCGGGCTCCTCTGTCGTTTTCGGAATCAATCCACCCGTGCGATGAGGCCAGCTTTTCTTTGGAAAAGACGAAAATTTGCATCATCATCTGTGATTCATGAAGGAACAGTTGCGAATATTGAGGAAAAACAGCCAGCCCCGTCCAACACTGCTCAGTCTCGCCCGCGAACTCGGTGTTTCGACATGTACCGTATCCAACATCCTTAACAATCGCACGGGATCCACCTATTCGGCAGGCACCATGCAGCGTGTGAAGGCTCTAGCACAACTCAGGGGGTTCATACCGAATGTGCATGGAAGGAACCTCCGGCTCGGAAAGAGCATGACGATTGGAGTCGTTCTTCCTGCTGGCATGCCGGTATTCACAGGTGCCCTTGTGGAGCTTTTCGAACTGGAGTTGAGCCGCCATGGCTATGACACCATTGTCACTCATACCACTCCAAAGACTGAACGCCGCACTGTTGAAAAAATTGTCGCGAGTCAGGTCGATGGAGTGCTGTTACTTCCGCAATACAAACCGGATTACCTTCACGAACTTGATCTTCCGTCCTCACTGCCGATCGTCATTTTTGAGCGGCCGACCGGAGACAGCCGTTTCCCTGCAGTGTTAACGGACAACCGCTGCGCCGCGAGAGATCTGGGACGAAGCGTCCCTGAAGTGGGTAGCATTTGCGTCCTGAGTCAGTCCTCTGAAGATTTTGCGGTTGAGGAACGTGAGGAAGGCATAAGGGGTGGTTTTGGTAACAAGATTCAGCGCATTGTTACTCCCAAAAAATATCAGGCGGCGCGGGATTTTATACTGCAAAACGGGCTTCTTGTTGAAGGATCCGTACTGGTATGCCTCGATTACACTTCCACAATCGGTGTGCTCTGGGCCTGCAGACAGCTGAAGTTGGAGATCGGTCATCACATCCGCCTCGCCTGCTTCGCGGATCTTAGTGATTGCGAGTTGTGGGAACCCACATTGTGCCGGGTCGAGCACCATCTCTCGAATCTTACCGCGGAAGCCCTCCGACTCCTGCTTCAAAAGCTGAAGTTTCCCTCCGCTGTGCAGCCCAGTGAAATTCGTGTGCCTGCAAACATCATTTGGGGGAACACCTTCGCCGACATGCTGCAAAATCAGCGCTGACCGCCTCAACACCAAACCTTCTGGCCTTATTGCTCAGAAAACAGCCCGGCAAGCCTCTGCACGATATGATCCACTAGAGCTTCCCCGCCATCGGGTCCCACCGGATTGCTGGCCGGCGTAGATCCATAACCACCGCCTTCGAGGGATCTCCTGCTCGGAACGTATGTGCCTTGCCCTGCGAGCTGAATCAAGAATGTTTGCGCCGCGGCACTGAGAACTTTGATCCGGGCTCCGTAATCCAGATAGCACTCGAAAGGATTGCTCGCAAAAGCAATTGAGCCGAGCCTTGCGACATGAACTTCGGCGCTGACAGTGGTTTTTTCCCCCTGATGACTGTAACGCAAGATGACGTTCTGATGAAACTGCATGGAACGGAACGCACCGGTCACGGACAAGTACCATCGCGGCTGCTCGCGCAGGTCGGGGTGGTCCTTCAATCTGGAGATTTCCACTTCGTATTCCTGCAGGTGAACGGCCGCCTGCTTCCTGGCTTCCGTGACTTGCTCTTGGGACAGGTTATTTGCGGGCAAATGGACTGTTTCCACCTCGTGCTTCAACAGGGGAGTTGTCTCGATTGTCGTGGCCATGCAGGGGAGGATTCGGGCAACGGCTTCTGCTATTCGAATTGCGATTTCCTCCCTTGGGGTTCGCCCCAGAAGGTCCAGCATCCGCACTTGCTGGGTCTTTTCATACAGGGGGATGGAGGTTATTTCCCCCGCGTACGCACACTGCGGGAGAACAAAGAGGTCTTCACCAAACCGGGCTCTCAAAGCCATGCGGGTTTCATGCCAAAAATCGGCACTCATCACGTGCCTCTCTTTTTCCTGTTGTGAGGGGCAGGCGATATTGACAATCAGTCCGGTTGGCTTGTTCTGCAGGTCGTAAGTCGCGAGAAGATTCAGACTGTGATCCTCATAGCCTTCGATGTGAAGGAATCGCGGGGCGGCTTCCTGTGTCAAACCATACATTGTTGCTTTGCCTTGGAGATCCACCCACCGCCGGTTTCGCCCGACATGGGCGAAGTCCAAACCGAATGCAATCCCACCCTGTTTCCGCCGGCTCCATGCCTGCCCTATGCATTGTACAATCACATCGGACACCCACGAAATGAATTCGTTCCCTTGCAAAACCCCAAGGTCGACGCCGTTGGCACCGGGGAGTTCTGATCCGTCAAATTCCGGGCCGGTATGCGTATGAGTGGCATTGATAATGACCTTGAGGGGCTGAATTTCCGGGCAACTGATGGCAAGTTGAGCCCTGACCGAGTCACGCAGTACGTCAGGGATGTCAATTAGATCACAGGTGACAAAGACAAGCTGTTCGCCCCCCACTTCTATCGCGCAAACCGTAGCTTTGAGAGGGTCTTTGATGGATTCGCAGATTCTGGCGTAGAAAAATCCTGCAAGAGCCACCGGGAAACGGGTGGGGGTGATGTCGCTTTCCGCCCAGCCCACGCGAATTCGTTGGCTCATCTCAGATCCCGACCGACGGTGCACTCGCCGGCAGTTGGATTTGCAAAGGAGCTGCCCATTCCATAAGGGGCGGGCGCTCGAAAGAGGATGCGATTTGCACCCGCCTGTCTTCATCCGACGAGGTTTGCAACCCCTCCATCACCTCGATCACATGAGCACCATGCTCGGCAGAGGCGCGATGGGGACGATTCTCGCGCAGGGCAAGCGCAAGGTCAGCCAGCCCGACGGCGCGGTCCATTCGTGCTTCGGCCGGACGGAGGAGCGGTATAGGGACCTCGGGCTCCTCAAGGGGAAAAAACCGGCACTCCGCAGAAAAAAAGTGGAAGTCGCTTACAGAAAAGGACCCCTCATCGCCGTGAAATTCGAGGCCTCGCAAATGGGATTGCACGAGGCTTGGAACGTAATAGTTGGTCGTGATCCGAACGGAAGGTCCATTTTCGAATTCCATCATGCCGGTTGTAAAATCCGGCGCCGTGACTGGAAATCCCTCACCGTTCTGACCGTGCCTGGTACTTTTCAGGATTGTGGAATAACCCCACACCCTGCGGACAGGCCCAAGGAGAAAGGTTAGCGCTGTAATAGCATAGACTCCCACATCCAGGAGCGGGCCCACAGTAAAGTAGGGTGCCGGAGCTGAAATCCAATGCTCGATCTGCCCCCAGTTCACTTCCGCATAGCCGAGCCGCAACTTCCCCAGCCGACCCGTCTCAAGAAACCGGGCCGTCGTTTGAATTCCCTCACCCATGTAAGTCACGGGGGCTGTTGCCAGACGCCGGTTGTGTTTCTTTGCGAGTTCGCAGAGCTCTACCGCCTGTGCATAAGTGAGGGCCATCGGCTTCTCACTGAATACATGCTTTCCCGCCTGTAAGGCGCGAGAGTTCAGCTCAAAATGGGCGCGATGAATCGTCAGATTGACCACCGCATCGACATTCTCATCGTTGAGCACGTCATCGAAGCACCGGTAGGCTTTCCCACCAAACTGCTCACAAAACTTCACTGCCCGGCTGCTTTCCAGGTCGGTGGCTCCGGCGATTTCCAGCAGGTTGGGGTAATTGCCGATATTTTTCCCGTATCCCTGCGAGATGTGGCCGCAACCGATAATGGCAAGACGCAGTGGTTTCATATTGGAGCACTTGGATTTGGGTTATTCCACCAAGCAGCGGCCTTTTTGAGGAATTCGCGGGAGTTGTCCGTTGGATCACGATCCAATGGCTCGTATTCGTAACTCATCCATCCAGCGTAGTCGATCTCACGGAGGCGGCGGACAACAGATTCGAGGTCAACGCAGCCTGTATCCCAGGGGGCGGCAATGTGGTCGCCTGGTGCCTCGATATTCTTTAGGTGAACGTGAAAGACGCAATCCTTCAACAAGTCCAAGGCTTGGAGAGCAGGGTAATTGTTGGTGGCCCACCATCCGGTGTCGAATGTGCAGCCGACGCGGGAATAAGTTCCATGCGCAACCTTCGTTAGAAGCATTTCGGGTGTTTGCTCGTCGGGGTGGTTTTCAAAGCCCATTTGTAGATCGAAGCTTTCCAGCAGCTCCTGCAATTCACCGATCTGGTCGGGGAGAAACGCGCACCCCATTCCAAGCGTCGGGCATCCAATGTCGTGCGCCAGTCGGCAGACTTGCCCAATAAATTGAAAGTCCCCACTCCCGCCGCCGGCGAGGCTTGCAATCTCAATGTCGTATCTCGACGCCGCGGACAGCAGGCCGTCGACATGTTGCTTCGAGACCCACCTCGGATGGCAGTGTGCCAGCCACAGATCGATGCCTTTGTAGCCCATTGCGGCAACCTCCTCGAATAACCGGCCGATTCGATCCGCGTAGGTGGACGCTGGTGAGAAGGCCTCGGCAATGCTGGTACTCCCCTCCCCAAATCCAATCACCTCCCGGTATCCCTTCTCCCGACCGAGAAAATTTGCGGACATGAAGCTGAACTTTGGCTGAGTTGATGTATTCACCTTTAATTCGGTTTTTCCGCCTAACTCAGAACCTTGCAGTGCTGGAGCCAGAACTCCGCCATGCGAAAGTGGGCGGGGGCCGATGGATGCACGCCGTCGGGCAGCCAAAATTCACCCGGTGCCTCGAGGACCATCCGATCGAATAATTCCTGAAACGGGACGAATATTGCATCTGTCTCAAGGGCCAACTTCCGCACAATCCGGGAGTAGTCTTCCAAAATGGCGAGCCTCAGCTTGCTGAAGTGTTCGGTCTCGCGAGCAAAAGGTTGGCAAAGCACAAGGCGGGTTGAGGGAAGGGCGACACGTGTCATTTCGAGCAAGAGGCGATAGATTTTTTCGAAAATGCCGTGATCGGCATCACCCCGGTCCTGACTGTCATTCACGCCGATCAGGATGCTGATGACATCCGGCTTCAATGCGAGCGCATCCCGATGCCACCGCGCAAGCAAATCGGTGACGCGGTTCCCTCCGACTCCCCGGTTGAGGAAAGTCCACCCACAGCCAGGTTGATCCGCGAGCAGGCTGGTCGAAGCGATAAATGCATACCCATAGCCAAGGCTTGCAACACCGTCGGGATCTTGGACGGGGTCACTACAACGTGCACACTCTGTGATCGAGTCTCCCTGGAAGAGGACGGCCGGGCTGCGTTTCTTCATCCTCCGGCCAACACAGGTGCGCCAGCGCGTCGCCCTTCCGTCACCGGCGTTGGCGGAAACCAAACATCGTTGCCGCCAGCCCGAGCATGGCAAGCACAACGGAGGAGGGTTCCGGAATCACCTCCAACACCAAGTCATTCCCCGACCCGGAGAATGTGTTCCCTGCCACGTCTCCCGTATAGCTGATCTGCCAATCATGGCCTCCAAAGGCAAACGTGCTGTTCTGGCTCAGGAGTGTTGATACCCCGTTGAGTTCCTCGAACTCTCCGGAGACGGCATTGGTACCCGTAACGGTGGTGATAAAGAACCGGTCACCGACCGTGGGGACGTAGCCCAGGGACAAGACCAGATTATTGGTTCCAGCGAGTGAAAACGTCGGACCGCTGCCTGTGAGTGCCAACCTGTCATACTGGGTTCCGGCCGTGATGCCGTTGATCTCGATGGAAAAGTTCCCTCCATTGGTGATGCTGACATCATTGTTCACGGTGAGAATGCCCGCGCTGTTGCCGGGGGCAAGGGTCCCGGCCACGGTGGTTGCACCTCCGATTGTTCCGTTGCCGCCGAGCGTTCCGGCCGCTCCGGTCGAAACCGCGCTGCCGGAAGCCGTGGAGCCATTGATGAGCAGGGTGCCCGCGTTAACTGTGGTCGACCCGGTGTACGTGTTGTTGCCGGACAGGATCTGAGTCGATGTCCCGTTTTTGGTCAGTGCCACGAGCCCCAAAGTGGATCCATTGTACCCCCCGTCCTGAATGGTTCCGGTGAAGTCGGCATCGTTCGTTCCGGAGGCACCATGGATTGTCAGTGTGGCGGTACCGGCTGCGTTGGACGAGTTCACGACCCTTCCGTCCCCGGACAGCGATGCGATGCTCAGATTCCTGCTGCTTCCTGAGCCACTCGGGCGCCGTGCAAGATTCAGAGCCCCATTTTCGTCCACGATGACATTGGGCAGCAGTCCCGGTGTCGTACCGAAGGCATTATCTTTGGAGACGAAGGTGGTTGTGGCGTTGGCACCGATGTGCAGATTGGCGTTGTCAAAGAGGACCGCTTGGGCTCCGACGGCTGAGAGTTCAAACTCGATTGCGGTGGGGGCCGTGGGACTCGAACCAGGGCCACCGACAAATTTCAGGGTCCCATTGCTTACTGTGGTGTTCCCACCCAGAGGTTCGAAGGTCAGGGTGTTGACCAGATTCGCATCGGAACCGGTGTTCATGGTGATCGTTCGTGTTCCGTTGCCAAGGTTGATGGCATCGCTTGAAATATAAACCTTGGCACCACTGGCATAGGCAAAATCACTCGAGATATTCAGGTCGGCCCGGAGCAGGGCAGCCCCGGCATCGACCACACCCCGCAGAATGATCGGCCCGTCGATGTTGACGGTATCGCCAATACCCCCCAAGGCATCCGTCGCGATCCGGACAGTCCCTGCGCTGAGTGTTGTACCGCCGGAGTATGTATTTGCAGAGGAGAAGACCACGATGGCGTTGGGGGCGTTAACAGAAACTCCCACTTGGCCACCACCTGATCCGTCCCCGATGCCACCGCTGAGGGTAACCCCACCGGCAGCGCTTCCACCCACAGAAATGGTTTGGGTCCCGCTTACCGCGTTGGAAGTGATGCCCCCGGAGATGGTCAAAACGTTGTTGGCAACAGCCGAGTTGTTGGTCACCGTCAGGTTTCCAGCCAGTTCCAAGGGAACGCTGATCGTGTCTCCGAAACTGGTGGCGATCTGCGTAATCTGCGCGGCGGAAACGCCATTGTCCATGGTGAGCACCGAGCCACCGGAACTGTTCAGAAGCCAGCGATGGGAGCTTGTTGTCGCATCCCCGATATTTATGACGCCCAAGGTCTCATCCGAGTCCACTGTGCTTGTCGAATTGCTGGAAATGTTGAGTGTGCCGAGGTCGAAGGTATCGCCGGCAGCAAAGGAGGGAACGGCGTCTCCCACCCAGTTTTGCGGGGTAGACCAGAGTTCGTTCGCTCCTTCGGCGTCCCAAGTGTGGGTGTCTGCAATGACAGCCCCTGTACAGGCAAGCAAGATGACGCATGCTGCAAATCGGGTTTTGATCCAAGCCGGGATGGTGAGGGTGAAGTTCATAGGAGTGCCTTCAGGGGTTGGTTGAAGAACGTAAACGAATACATTCTCTTTGAAAGGGCTTGTCAACCGTGTTTTTATCTATTTTCCAACACGGTGGCGAGTGGCCGGGGCCATTTTGCGAAGCAAAATTTCCTAATCCGGCGGTGGAGTGAGCCCGTTTCTCACCGGGTGCCCTTGCCAACAAACCCACCCTTGGCACCGGCTCCCGCCGGATTAGGGATATTGGCTCCAGACGTGGAAGCGGATGACCGATCCGATGCGCGGAAGCTCCTTGTTGCGCACAAATTCGCACTGCCGGATTTTCTGTTCAACCATTTCGGAGTCGTAGACCTCCCCGTAAGTGAACCCGTATCCGATGCGAGGGTCGCTTTGGAGGACAGGTAATGCCCGGCGGGCATTGTCGATTTCGCGTCCGAGGATGGCGTCCAATTCGGCCAGGCAGGACTCAAAGTCCGCTGAGGAAACCGGGCGGTTGCCGAGGCTTTCCCGGCGTTCGAGAAAATCAACGGTATTGACGAGTGAGTGAAGATGGATGGAGATCGTCCGGCAGAGATTCAGCTCGCGGACGGCAGAGGGGAAACCGGATTTTGCGGCCAGCAGGTTTTCCATTTCTGCGAGTCCCCGATCCCACTGATCCCGGCAGTCCCGGGCGTGACGGAGATAAGACTCCACTCCGAAGGGCAGGCAGAGAAGCAGGTCGCAGACATAGCGGGGCTTGCCGGGCAGTTGGGCGATGGCGGCATCTTTCAACATCTCGGAGAGATCCCCCCGACGCCGGAAAAATTTCGGACCGAGTTCGTATCCGCTCTGACTGTTAAAAATGAGAGGGTGGGCAGGGCCGAGATACCAAGGGCCCCGCATGTAGGCTTCGCGTTCGCCGGCTGTCATGGCGGAATAAGGGAAGGCATCCCAGGCTTTGCTGAGCGTCCGCCAGGCCCCGACAATCTTCCCGGCAGCTTCCTCCGCCAGGCCGAAGTCACGCTTTGCGACAGTGCGAAGCAACTCTTCGGCCTCCCGTTCGGGATTCCAGACCGAGTGGTATTGCAACTCCTCTGAAATCGAGCCGTGCATGCCGTAGAAACGCCATTGGCCCATGAACCCGGCACAGCCTGCTTCGCGAATGGCCTTGAATCGCTCGTACCAGCGAAAATAAACGGGCAGGCAGGGCAGAAAGAAGGTATCCGGTGTGGTGCTTGTTTCGGTCTTTGCGATGATGGGGAGATTCTGCTTTCGGCACATCTCTGCCTGGGCGGCAAAGCAGGTGCTTGGTCCGGGAATCTTGATGTTGTAGTCGAACAAGGCCGCGCCCGAGCCGGTGGTAGGATCGGGATCGCCGCAGGCGAAGTTGCTCTGGACCTCGACACCCTCCTCCAAACCGCCGATCCACCGGGATTCGGTGGGATCATCCTTCGACCAGATGAATGCGCCATAGGGCCAGGCAATCAATCGTTTGCCAGGCCCCACACGTTTGATGGCGGCTGAGATGGTGTTCGCCAGATTGGCAACATGAGCATGCGCATCGTGGCCCCGGCAACGCGAACAGTTGGTGCCCGACGCATCGGGTTCAGCGGGCCGCATGAAACAATGATGAAACCCTTCCCCGCCGACCAACATGATGCCTCCTGCCAGCTCAGGAACACGGCGGAAGAGGTTTTCCACAGCCTCTCCGTACGCCTGCAGGACCAGCGGATGACTCGTGCAGAGAACGCAACGGTCGGCTCCGGAAAGTTCCTCAAGAAAAATTTCTTCGCGGGCACCCAAAATTTCCGGGTGGCTCTGGAACACGGGGTGGGTGGAAGCGATTGCTTTGGAATTGAGGATGAAAAAGAGATCCATTCCATGTGAGGCGAGATGGATGGAGTGCCGTCGCAGATGTTCCAAGGACTGTTCCAGATTGGCAGCGTTGAGCTCGGGCAGACTGGGCGAGCACCAGAAGTCGTTCAGGTTGAGGTTCAGCTTGAGAGCGTTGCCGCCGAAGTGGCGCATCAAACCCAGATATTCGGGCGAAAACTCACCGGCGTTCTCAGCGGTTTGGTGGCCCGGCACGAATGTGCCCTCGGTGAACCGTGTGACCAGGGTCGGGTAGCGTTCCAACTTGCCCGGCGGCAACGCACCGCGATCCGCCATCTCGCGGGAGATGTAATGCATGGCGTCCACCAAACCCCGCTCGGTGTGGGAAACGACGCGGATTTCGTGTGTGGACACCTCGATGCAAAACCCGTGGGCAGGCAAGCCACACTCCAATGCGAAGGAAATTACCGGGCTGCCCGCTTGGTCCGGCTCCAACCCGGTGAAGGATCTCAGAAATTCCAGGAAGCGGTTTCGGCCGTTCTGGAATTCCTCTCCGGGCTCGAATCCGGTACGGATCCGCAGGAATTCTGCCGCCTTTTCACCCGGAGCGGGCCGGTAGCGGCATCGCTCGGAATGAATCCATGACTTGATCGCCTCAGAGCGGTTCATCAGATATGATCTGGATCGCTCACGCGTCGGCCGCGATTTCCGCCGCGGTCCGGAATTTTGCGCCTCTTGCCTTCAGCCCGGCAAGCAGCAGGTCAAATTGCACCAGGGCATGGTCGCCGCAGTTTTTCACGATGAAGGGATCGGGTAAGACGGCACCTTCCCCGAAGTGAATCAGCCCTTCCGGCATCGGGTGAAACTCCCATGGATGAAAATAGAACGACAGCACTTTGCGGGAAACAGTCTTCGCTTCCAGATACTTGAGAAATTCATCGATGTGCGCCAACAAACTCGCGGCGGACTCGGTGCGGAACTTCGGCCACTGGTCCCGGTCCCTTCCGTGAATGTCGGAACTTGCCATGGCTAAGTTTGCGAAGTTGGGGATCTCCACGAGATTCGACCCTCCGGGTTTCGTCCAGTCATTTCGATCCGGATGGTAGGGTTCAAGGCGCTCACGATAAAAATACATCGGATAGGAAGCATCGCTCACATAGCCGAGGGACTCGAGGGCATTGCAAACCGCAGTCGAGCCGAACAACCTCGGACACCGGAAGCTGACCGGACGGATACCGCAGATTTCCTCGATCCAACGGGTGTTCAACCCGAGGCGGGCTTCCACTTCGTGGGGAAGCAAGGGATGAACCCCCGGGATTGGGAAGATGGGGTCACCAACCGTCTCGTGATATAGGCTGTGGGCCCCGATCTCATGGCCGGCCTCTTTCACCAGCAGGACGCTTTCTGGAACTTCCTTAGCGGAAAGTCCCACAAAGTAAAACGTGCCGGTAACGCCATGTTTGGAAAAGACATCCAAAACTTTTGGTGTGGCGGCCCGCAGGCCCTCGTGAAACGGAGTCCATGAACCGACGTCGGTCTCCATGTCAAAACCGAGAAGCACCTCAAAGGAACTCATGGCCTGGTGACTGGTTGGGGAGGAAAGTCACCCAGCGTTGCGAGTTCCTCGATCCGGACCGCCCGGCCGAGATGGGCGGAATGCTCGGCCGCGGCCACCACGCGCATCGTCTCGAAGGCATCGGAAGCGCTCGTTCTCGGAGGCCGGTTGGCGAGCACGCGGTCCACAACATCATGCGCCTGCGACAGAGTGTCGTGAAAATAACGGTCGTCCTCCGAGGATGGCCAGGTTTCGTCCTGAACGATGTGGCTGGTGATGCACTTCTCGGAATCTCCGAACTCCCACCGCCGGAATCTCCTGCGGAAAATATTCATCTCGATGGCTCCGCCCGTGCCGACCACCAAGTACTTCAACTCATGGCCATCGTCCATCTGCTGGTCGAGCATGTTTTGCAGGGGGTCCCCCTCAAACGTCGAGGCAACATACATCATGA
>JBGSSC010000705.1:0-4335 GCA_041737265.1 Terrimicrobiaceae bacterium
GTTTCTGGGCTCAAACTACCTGATCACTCTGCAGGAGGAATCCGGACATGACGTTTTCGATCCCCTCCGATCGAGGCTCCGCTCGGGCCGCGGTTATTCGCGCAAACGGGGCCCCGATTACCTTGCCTACGCGATGCTCGACGCGACCGTCGATCAGTTCTTCCCTCTTCTCGAGGACGCCGGTGATGCCATTGCCGAAATTGAAGAAGCACTCATGAACAAACCCGAGAAGGGACTCCTCAAACAGTTGTATCAGGCACGCAGGCTCCTTCTCATGCTGCGTCGCGCCGCATGGCCTCAGCGGGAAATTTTCAGCACCCTCATGCGGGACGACAGCGAGTTGATTCAAAAAGAAACCAAAGTATTTCTTCGCGACTGCTACGACCACAGCACCCAGATCATCGACATCCTCGAGAACTACCGCGAACTCGCTACCGGACTTATGGACGTCTATCTCTCAAGCTTGGGCTTCCGCACCAACGAGATCATGCGGGTCCTCACGATTGTCTCGGTTTTCTTCATCCCTTTGACCTTCCTTGCGGGCGTTTACGGAATGAACTTCGACCTCGACCATCCGCTCAACATGCCCGAGCTGAAATGGCCTTACGGGTACATCTACTTCTGGTCAATCTGCCTCACCTGCCTTGTCGGCATGTTTGTTTTTTTCAAAAGGAAGAAATGGTTGTGAGAGGATCGCTGATCCTCACTGCAGGTTTCGGTGAAGGCCACAACACGGCTGCCCGCAGCCTGGCTGCCGCTTTAACTGCCGGGGCTCCGGATCAACCCGTGGCAGTTCATGATGTCTTCGCGGAAGCTTACGGAGCCCGCAATGAGATCGCCCGTCGCCTGTATCTGAATGCAATCAACCGGACACCGGCACTTTGGGGGTTGTGCTTTTTCCTGCTGGATCATACCCCGCTGCCGCAATGGCACATGCCGATCTACCAACGCGCGGCGAGACGTTTGCGAGAACTCCTCGACACGATGAGACCGAAGGTCGTGATTTCGGTTTACCCGGGGTGCGGACACCTTCTCGACCTTGTGAGCAGGGACCGCCTCTGCAGACCATTCAAATCTTTCACCGTGGTCACCGACTCACAGTCGATCTGCACCGCATGGCACACGGTTAGGACAGATGCTTTCCTGGTTGCCGATGAGACAAGCGCGCGGGTGCTCGTTGATCGTGGTATCCCGCAATCCAAAGTCTTCTCACCCGGTTTCCCGGTATCATTGGCATTCGAAGATCTCGATTCGATCCGGGCATGCCAACCGGCCCCGGGTCAACTATGGAAGATCCTCTACATGGTCAACTCCGGCGAGGAACGCGCCCGCGTGGTTTGCCGCTGTCTCCTGCAAATCCCGGGAGCGGCCGTAACCGTCGCTGTCGGCAAGAACGAAGCCCTTGGCCACAAACTTAAGAAGGATGCGGGAGACCGTCCTCTCGAAATCGTCGGATGGGCCCCAAACATGCCGGAGTTGATGGCCTCGCATCACGTGCTGGTGGGCAAAGCCGGGGGAGCGACGGTTCACGAGTGCCTGGCGGCTGGAACCCCCATTGTGCTTACGCGCATCGTGCCCGGGCAGGAAGAGGGGAACGCCCGCCTGGTCATCGATGCCGGAGCCGGGTTTTATGCCCCCTCTGCCGGCACTATCAAGGAGACGATCAGTCGGCTCTTCGAGGCCGGTGGTTCCGGCTGGGCTCAGGCCTCAGCTTCCGCCCGCAATCTCGGGCACCCCTTCGCCGCACGGGATAGCGCCCGACTCATTCTATCCAATCTCACTTCATGAAAATCCAAGCTGCAATCTTCGACATCGGAAATGTCCTTCTCCCTTTTGATTACGAACGGGCCGGAGCCCGCCTCGTGGCAGAAAACCGGCCCGCTGCACCACCGGATCGCGAACGCATCAAGGCTGCACACGTGAAGCACGAGCTGGGCACCATCGACCGGGCCGAATTTCTCCGCGTCGTGCGCCCCGAGTTCAATCATTCGGGTCCCGAGAAGGACTTTGTCGCGATCTGGGAAGACATCTTTTTTCCCAACCCGCCAATGGACAGCCTGGTCGCACGGCTTTCCAAAAAACTTCCCCTCTACCTCCTTTCCAACACGAACTGCATCCATCGGGAATCCATTCACCGCGACTACCCGGTCTTCGGCTTTTTTCGCGATGCCGTCTATTCCTATGAAGTCGGCCTCATGAAACCGGACCCCGCCATCTTCCACCTTGCGGCAAATAAATTCGGCGTCGCCCCCTCCCGAACCCTCTACATCGACGACATGCCGGAAAATGTCGATGCGGCCCGGGCTGCCGGTTTTCTCGCAATCCGCTACGACCACCGCACGCACGCCGCGGCAGAGGCAGAAATCCTCGCGCTCGTGGAGTGAAACCGATCCTAAGGAGGGAGTGTTGGCAAGGGGACCCGGTATGAAACAGCCGCCACCGGATTATATAATTTCGGTTCACAAAATGGAGGCAGAACTCCGGTGAGGCGGGTTCGCCAAGCAAACATGCTGCCACCGCCATACCGCAGAGAATTCTGAATCAACAATCGGCAAGCTTCCCACCCTTCGCGTGAGCCAGTGTTTCCTCAGGAAATTCCCACGGCGAGGAACTTCGCTTCGACGTGGAGGAAGTGGCGTTCGGGCGCACAGGCATCGGCGATTTCCTCCGGGCTGAGGCGGGCGGCAACGGTCGGCTCGGAAGCCAGGTTGGCGGCAAACCCGCCGCCTTCTTTCCATGTCTTCATGGCAGCGCGCTGAACGGCTTCGTAGGCCTCTTTGCGTTCGAGGCCACTGGCGGTGAGCATAAGCAGCGCCGCTTGACTCGCCCAGAGACCGCCGGTGAGGTCCATGTTACGCTTCATGTTTTCGGGATAAACCTGGAGGCCTTCGACGAGCTTCCTGAGAGTCACGATCATGTAGTCGAGCAGGGTGCAGGAATCGGGAAGGATGATGCGCTCGGCGGAGCTGTGGCTGATATCCCGCTCGTGCCAGAGAGCGACGTTTTCCATCGCGGCGACCGCGTTGCCGCGGATCACGCGGGCAAGGCCGCTCAGGCGTTCGCCTGTGATCGGGTTGCGCTTGTGGGGCATCGCGGAGCTTCCCTTCTGGCCGGCGGCAAAAAATTCCTCAACCTCCAGAACCTCGGTCCGTTGGAGGTGGCGGAATTCGGTCGCCCAGCGATCGATCGAGCACGCAATGAGCGCGAGAGTGGAGAGAAATTCCGCATGCCGGTCACGCTGCACAATCTGGGTCGAAAGCGCAGCGGGGATCAGCCCGAGACGCTCGCACACATGGCGCTCCACTGCAGGGTCGAGGTGGGCACTCGTCCCGACCGCCCCGCTCACCTTCCCCACCCTCACCCGTTCGCGGGTCTGCTTGAGGCGCTCGATGGAGCGTCCGAATTCGTCATACATGAGAGCCAGTTTGAGCCCGAAGGTTACAGGCTCCGCATGGATGCCGTGGCTCCGGCCGATCATCGGGGTGAACTTGTGTTCTTTGGCCCGCACTGCTACCGCAGCCCTCAGAGCTTCCAAATCTTCGAGCAGAATTTTGCATGCGGCGTCCATCTGGACCGCAAGCGTGGTGTCCAGGAGATCCGATGAGGTGAGACCCTGGTGGATCCAGCGGGCCGCCGGACCAACCCGGGAGGCGACGTCCTCGATGAATGCAATGACATCGTGATTTGTGCGGCGCTCGATCTCGCGTACCGCGTCGATGTCAAATGCCCCCTTCGCGCGGATCTCGGCGGCGTCGGCCTCAGGGATCGTGCCAATCTCCGCCATCGCCTCACAAGCGAGGGTTTCGATCTCAAGCCAGATTTCAAGTTTGCGTTGCTCGCTCCAGAGAGCGCGCATTTCAGGTAAGGAATATCGGTCAATCACGCGGAAAACCTAGTGGGCTGCCTGCCAAAGATCTATCCGATTCTAATCCGGGCGGCAGGAAGGTCATCTCCAAGGCAACCGGACTACTAGCCCGATGTTGCGGGCGACCCCGCCGGGTTAGAAATCCCCAAGACCCAGAATGGCGGCCAGCAGCTTGCGGCGGCGGGTGTGTTCTTCGTCGCTGAGGACTGAGACCAGGGCGCAGGCGTCGAGTTCCGGGAGTTCGACCCAGGACCTGCAGCCACCGAATCGCTTTTCGAGAGGAAGCCTCTGGGGCGGATCGAGACGGTAAACCCGGACAAACGCGATGTGAACCCCGGCTTGCTGGTCGTAGTGAAAACGCTCTTCAACCACGGAGGGAGCCAGCACGTGCAGTTCCTCCAGATCGATAACCCGCTGCCAGTCTGTTACTAGGCCGGACCATTCGACATTTACCGCATAACGGATTTCCA
>JBGSSC010000709.1:0-8860 GCA_041737265.1 Terrimicrobiaceae bacterium
CTGTCTGGTCAAACATGCCTCGGCCGGGTTTCCTCGCGTCTATGATATTGTCATCGAGCTGATCACCCACACGGATGCAGAGATCGATGTGGAATCCCTCAGTGCATTTGTCGGGGCTTATCAGACAGTGGAGTCGTTGAAACTGGGTGAACTCTGGGCCATTCCGATCATGCTTCGGCTGGGTCTGATCGAAAACCTCAAGCGTGTGACAAATCGGCTTGTGGTTGCAAGGGCAGACCGGGATCATGCGGATCTTTGGGTGAGCCGTCTTCACGCCATGGCGGAAACGGACCCCTCCCGTCTCGTTGTGGTCGTGGCAGACATGGCGAAATCGAATCCGCCGGCATCAAGCGCCTTTGTGGCGGAATTTACCGAGCGCCTGTCACGGCAGAGCCCGTCGCTTCACATCGCTCGGGGGTGGCTGGAGCAATACCTCATCGGGCAGGGATTCTCGATTGAGGAACTTGTCCACCAGGAGAGCCAGAACCAGGCCGCGGACCAGATCTCGGTGAGCCACAGTATCAGCAGTCTCCGGTTTTTGAGTGCGATGGATTGGAAGGAATTTGTCGAATCCCTTAGCCTCGTGGAGGAAATTCTGCGTTCGGACCCTTCCGGAATTTATCGCAAGATGGATTTTGCGACGAGGGACACCTACCGCCACGGTGTTGAGACCATTGCCCGGCATGGAAAATTCTCGGAATCCGACGTCGCCAGGCAGGCAGTTGAACTTGCGGCTGAATGCGCGAGAAAACTGGGGGCCGGGGACCGGGCTTCTCATGTGGGGTTCCACCTCGTTGGCAAGGGACGCCCCGCCCTCGGACGCCTTGCCGGCACGAAATGGCCGATAGGTATGCGGATCGAGCAAATAATCCAACGGTTCCCGCTTTTAATTTACGCCGGAGGCATTGGATTTCTTACCCTGCTTTCCACACTTGCTCTGGTGCCCCTTGTCTGGAGCCCGCTCATGAATGGTGCCACGCTCGCACTTCTCGTGGCGGTTTTTGCGGTCTGTAGCAGCCAGTTGGCGGTCCCGGTCATGAATTGGTTTTCTGCGATGATACTCAGACCCCGCGGGCTTCCGCGTTTGGATTTTTCCCGGGGAATCCTCGCCGAGCAGCGCACACTCATAGTCATACCCACCATGCTAACGAGCCGGGAGGAAGTTGCCTCCCTCCTCGAAGCGCTCGAACTACACTACCTTTCCAATACGGATCCGCATTTGCACTTTGCTCTGCTGACTGACTTGCCGGATGCGGCGGAGGAGACCCTGCCCGGCGATGTCGCGATGATAGAAGAGGCGCAGTCAGGGGTGGACATGCTGAACACCAAGTATGCACCGGGGGCCCGGAGCCTGTTTTTTCTCTTTCACCGGCCCCGCCGATGGAACCAGGGCGAGGGCCTCTGGATGGGCTACGAGCGCAAACGGGGAAAACTCGCCGAACTGAATGCCGTTTTACTGGGCGGTGCAGAGGACCGGTTTTCAGTGATTGCCGGGGAGACCTCCATCCTTACCTCTGTGAAATATGTCATCACGCTGGATACAGACACCCAGCTCCCGAGAGATGTTGCCCGGCGGCTCGTGGCAACGATGGCACACCCCTTGAACCGACCCGTATTTGATCCGCAACGTGAGGTCGTCGTTGAAGGATATGGGATTTTGCAGCCGCGGGTGGGCATGAGCCTGCCCGGTGCAAGAAGGTCCCTGTTTGTTCGCCTGCACTCGGGAAATGCAGGGATTGATCCCTATACGAGAGAGGTCTCCGATGTGTATCAGGACCTCTTTGAAGAAGGATCGTTCATTGGCAAAGGGATCTACGAGGTGGAGGCCTTCGAACGGGCGATGCGAGGTCGCTTTCCGGACAATACAGTCCTGAGTCACGACTTGCTTGAAGCCTGTCACGCGCGCTCGGGATTGGTTAGTGATGTTGAATTTTTTGAGGAGTTTCCATCCCGCTATAATGTGGATATCGCGCGCCGCCACCGTTGGATCCGCGGAGACTGGCAGATCGCCCGATGGCTTTTGCCGGGCGTTCCCGGGCCCGGGGCATCGCGTGTCCCCAATCCACTTTCCCGCCTCTCCCGGTGGAAAATTTTCGACAATCTGCGCAGGAGTCTCGTCCCGGTGGCCATGGTGGCATTTCTCCTGACAGCATGGCTCCTGCTCCCTTCCGGCGGAAGCTTTGCGGTGCTCCTCGTTCTGGCAATTGTCGCGCTCCCGGCCATGGTTGCAGCTATTGAAGGAGTGCTGCGCAAACCTGAAAATCTGCCCTGGGTGCTTCATTTGAGGTCGGAAGCCGCATCTGCAGGAAGGCAAGCCGGTCAGATTTTCCTCACGCTGGCCTTTCTGCCTTTTGAGGCTTTTGTGAGTCTGGATGCCATTGGAAGAACCCTGGTGCGTGTTCTCGCATCTCACAAACGCCGGCTCGAGTGGCAGACGTCAAGGGATTCCAGCCGGGCGGGATCCCTGGGTCTGAAAGGTTTTGTTGTGTTGATGTGGTCCGCTCCCATCATTGCCGCTCTCACTGCATCGGCTATGCTCGTGGTGCCTCCGGAAGAACTTCTTTTTGCTTTACCTCTTCTCATCGTCTGGTTTCTGGCACCTGCAATTGCGTGGTGGATCAGTTTGCCAACCCGGACGCAAGCGCCCGACCTCACGCCATTACAGACCAGCTATTTGCGCAGTCTCGCCCGCAAGACATGGTTTTTCTTTGAGACTTTTGTTAATGCACAGGAAAACTGGCTGCCCCCTGATAATTTTCAGCACGCGCCCGGTCCGGTCATTGCGTCTCGCACATCGCCGACGAACATGGGACTCTCCCTGCTTGCCAACCTGGCTGCATGGGATTTCGGATATCTCACAACAGGAGGCCTCATTCAACGCACACGCGGTGCTTTTTCAACCATGCAGAGAATGGAAATGGACCGTGGCCACTTCTTCAACTGGTATGACACCCGCTCCCTTGAGCCCCTGCTTCCCCGATATATATCAAGCGTTGACAGCGGAAATCTCGCCGGACATCTGCTGACTCTCGCCTCCGGCCTGAGGGGGCTCGCAGACATGCCCGTCAGTTTCACGAATCCATTGGAAGGTCTGCGTGACACATTGGCGGTTCTGCGTGGACTAAAGCCGGATCATCCGCCTGTCCTTGAGTTGGATGCGGTACTTCAACAATCCCCTCGCACACTGGGTTCATCGCGCGATTTGCTTGAGCGCGCACTTCGCATTTCAAGCCATGTGGAATCCTCTCTCGCCGGGGATGTTGATGAGGTAAGAGCGTGGAGTCGAGTCCTCAAAGACAATTGCAGAATGCATTTTGACGAAATGTGTGCGTTTGAGTGCTGTGACGAGCTCAGAGCGTCCGCCCCGCCCGGACACACCACCGCAATGCCCACACTCAGGGAAATTGCCGCCCTGACTGAGCTCTCTGTGAGCCGGATCGCAGGGATGGCAGCCACAAGGGATCGGGCCCGCCGGCAGTTGTGCGAACTCGAGTCCCTCGCCGATCAGGCTGAGAAGATTGCGGAGATGGATTTCGCATTTCTGTATGATCCGCTCCGCGATCTGTTTTCGACGGGATACAATGTCAGCGAAAGGCGCAGCGATTCAGGGTATTACGATTTGCTGGCGTCGGAAGCGCGCCTTTGCAGTTATGTGGCCATTGCGCTCGGGCAGGTGCCTCAAAGCCACTGGTTTTCCCTGGGTCGCCTGCTGGTCGACACCCAGGGTGAGCCGATTCTCGTTTCCTGGAGTGGTTCGATGTTTGAATATCTGATGCCTTTGCTTGTGATGCCGACCTATGAGCACACCCTTCTGGATCACAGTTGCAGGGAATCGGTGGAACAACAAATTCACTATGGGAAGGCACGGGGCGTGCCGTGGGGAATATCCGAATCGGGTTACAACCGCACGGATGTGAATCGCAACTACCAGTACCGCGCATTCGGCGTTCCAGGACTCGGCCTCAAACGCGGGCTGGCGGAGGATCTGGTTATTGCTCCGTATGCGAGCGTTATGGGGCTCATGTTCTCGCCCCGCGAAGCCTGCGAGAACCTGCTCCGTCTCGCATCCGAAGGTCGCGAAGGAACATACGGGTTTTACGAGGCGGTGGACTACACTCCATCCCGGGTGCCTCCCGACGACTCCAGCGCAACGGTTGAGTCCTACATGGCGCACCATCAGGGCATGAGCCTGCTGGCCTTGCTCACCGTGTTGCGGGACCGGCCCATGCAACAGCGTTTTCTATCCTGCCCGCGCCTCAAGGCAGCCGACCTTTTGCTCCAGGAACGGGTTCCGAAAACAGCCGCCACCGTCTTTGCAGAGGACTTGAGAATGGAGGAATCGGCCGGACTTACGGGAGCCGGGGATGCCACAATGCGTGTCTTCACAAGCCCGTTCTCAGGAACTCCGGAGGTTCATCTTCTGTCGAACGGGAGGTATCAGGTAGTCATCAGCAGTTCTGGTGCCGGCTACAGCCGTTGGAAGGATCTCGCCGTGACCCGCTGGCGCGAGGATGCCACTCGTGATTGCTGGGGATCCTTTATTTATCTGCGCGATCTGGAGTCCGGGGATGTCTGGTCCACCGGGTATCAGCCGACACTCCGTGCAACCCAGGGATACGAGGCGATTTTCACCCAGGCGAGGGCCGAATTCCGTCAGCGCCATACAAACATCGATGTGCACACGGAGATTTGTGTCTCACCGGAGGATGATATCGAGCTGCGGCGGGTGACGCTCACTAATCTGGATTCCGTGGTTCGCACAATCGAGCTCACCAGTTACGCGGAAGTCGTTCTTGCTTTGCCTGCGGAGGATGCGTCGCATCCGGCATTCAGCAATCTCTTTGTACAGACGGAGTTTGCCAAACCTTCCGCTGCAATATTGTGCACCCGCCGCCCGCGATCGCAAGAGGAGCGTCCTCCCTGGTTGTTTCATCTGATGGCCGGACACGGAGGGGAGCAGGGGGCAGTCACCTGTGAAACGGATCGTGCGAAGTTTGTCGGGCGGGGCGGCAACCTCATGAGCCCGGCTGCAATGCAAGGCCTGACTCCCTTGTCCAATTCGGTTGGTTCGATCCTGGACCCGATTCTTTCCTTGCGGCGCTCTGTCACCCTCGCCCCCGGCGAAACGGCTGTTGTTAATATGGTTTATGGAGTCACAGAAACGCGTGAAGCTTCTCTGGCTCAGGTGGAGCAGTATCAAAGCTCACGCAAGGCCGACCGCGCCATCGACCTCGCGTGGACCCACAGCCAGGTGGCCCTTCATCATCTCAACATCACAGAAGCCGAGGCACAGCTCTTCGGCCGCTTATCCAGTGCCCTGATCTATGCGGATCCGGCCCGAAGGGCTTCTCCAGGAATCTTAAGAAACAACCGCCGCGGACAGACTGGTCTTTGGAGCTATGGAATCTCGGGCGACTCTCCGATTGTGCTCATCCGCATCAGCGACCGGGCCAAAATTGAAATCGTCCGGCAGGTGATTCGGGCGCATTCCTACTGGCGAATGAAAGGATTAACTGTCGAGTTGGTGATCCTTAATGAGGATGTGTCGGTCTACCATCAATCGCTCCAGGATGAGATTACCAGTCTCATTTCGTCCGGGGTTGAAGCTCAGATGCTCGACCAGCGGGGTGGCATTTTCGTCAGGCGGCTCGAGCAAATCCCGTATGAGGATGTGACTCTGCTGCAGGCTGCGGCACGAATTGTTCTCGACGATGAAAAAGGAACCCTTTTCCAACAGGCCGCTGAGCAGGGTATTCAGGATCCCGTAGTCCCACTCCTTCAGCCTTCGACACAGAGGATGGAATGCGCTTCCACACCGGTTCCCGCACGCGATCTGATATACACAAACGGCTATGGGGGATTTACGCGCGACGGCCACGAATATGTGATCACTCTTGAGGAAGGAAAGATGACTCCTGCTCCATGGGTGAATGTGATGGCTAGTCCGTATTTTGGAACGGTGGTCTCAGAAACAGGCTCCGCTTATACATGGGTGGAGAATGCCCACGAATTCCGCCTCACTCCCTGGAGTAACGACCCCGTCCAGGATACGACCGGGGAGGCCATGTATATCCGGGACGAGCAAAGCGGGGAATATTGGTCGCCCACACCGCTGCCTGCAAGCGGTCGGGAGCCCTATGTGATCCGTCATGGCTTTGGCTACACGGTCTACGAGCACACCTCCCATGGAATCGCCTCCGAGCTCTGGGTTTATGTCGCAATGGACGCTCCGGTCAAATTCTCCGTGCTGAAAGTCCGGAACATATCCGGACGGGCCCGGCGGCTGACGGTAACCGGTTACTGGGAATGGGTGCTTGGCGACCTGCGCCAAAAGAGCCTGCTGCACGTGCAGACTGAGGTGGACGTCAAAACGGGAGCGCTGCTTGCGCGGAATACGTATAACCACGACTTCCTCGGGCGGATTGCATTTTTGGATGTGAATGAAGCCTCGCGCACCGTCACCGGGGACAGGAAGGAATTTCTGGGCAGAAACGGCGGGCTTTCACGGCCTGCGGCCATGCGGCGCATTCGCCTTTCAGGCAAAGTCGGAGCCGGCCTGGACCCCTGTGGAGCCATTCAAGTGGGCTTTGACCTGCAGGACGGTCAGGAAAATGAAACCAACTTCCGCTTCGGAGTGGGGCGCGACCTGAATGATGTCAACACCCTTATCCAGCGCTTCCGTAAGGCGGATGCCTGTCGTGGAGCACTGGGAGGAGTCTGGGAATATTGGAATCGAACGCTCGGCACTGTCAATGTGGACACCCCCGACCCCTCGGTGAATGTGATGGCCAATGGATGGCTGCTCTATCAGACCCTGAGCTGCCGCGTATGGGGCCGCTCAGGGTTTTACCAATCCGGCGGGGCCTTCGGGTTCCGTGATCAATTGCAAGACGTGATGGCACTGCTCCATGCGGAACCCGGCACGGCGCGCGCGCATATTCTTCTGGCTGCCGCGCACCAATTCAAAGAAGGCGATGTGCAGCACTGGTGGCATCCCCCCTCGGGACGGGGCGTGCGCACACGGATTTCCGACGACTTCCTTTGGCTCCCATTCGTCACCTGCCGCTACGTCGGTAGTGTGGCCGACACGGGGATTCTCGATGAAATCATTCCGTTCCTCGAGGCTCGGGCCGTCAAAGCGGACGAGGAGGCCGTTTTTGATCTTCCCAACCGCTCCGAAGAGTCAGCCTCCCTGTATGACCACTGCGTGAGGGCCATCGAACACGGATTTCGCTTTGGAACCCATGGACTGCCGTTAATCGGAACCGGGGATTGGAATGACGGAATGAACATGGTGGGGAGTGAAGGTCGTGGCGAAAGTGTCTGGCTTGGCTTTTTCCTGTACGATGTCCTTATGCAATTTGCGGAACTGGCAGAGAGCCGGCAGGACACCACTTTTGCCGGCCGCTGCCGTTCCGAGGCCCTGATACTTCAAAAAAACCTTGAGAAGCATGCATGGGATGGGGGGTGGTATCGCCGTGCTTACTTTGACAACGGCCAGCCGCTTGGATCAGCCTTGAGTCCGGAATGCCAAATCGACTCTCTCCCCCAAAGCTGGTCGGTCCTCAGCGGGGCCGGCGATCCGCTCCGCTCCCAAAGTGCCATGCAAGCGGTCGATGAGCGTCTCGTCCGGCGCGACGCCGGTCTGATCCAGCTCTTTGATCCCCCCTTTGACAAGTCGGAACTTAATCCCGGCTACATCAAAGGCTACATCCCGGGTGTACGGGAAAATGGAGGGCAATACACCCACGGCGCTATTTGGGTGGCAATGGCTTTTGCTCAGATGGGTCAAATCGAGCGCGCATGGGAAATTTTTGCCATGCTCAATCCTGTCCGGCATGGAGGTAGTCCTGGGAATATCGCGACCTACAAAGTCGAACCTTATGTAGTGAGCGCGGATATTTATGGGGTGGCACCCCACACGGGACGAGGCGGCTGGTCGTGGTATACAGGGTCAGCCGGCTGGATGTATCGCCTTCTGTTGGAGACCCTGCTTGGTATCCGCCGCAAGGGAGACCAGCTTCTCATTAACCCGCGCATGCCCGAAGCATGGACTTCCTATAAGATTCATTACCGCTACCGGCAGACGGTTTACCACATCCTCATCTCACGCGAGCTGGGTGGTGCTATGGAAACCGGAGGTCTTCGCCTCGATGGGAATCTGCTGAAATCGGCATACCTGCCGCTCGTCGATGACCGGCGGGAGCATGATGTTGAATACGCTACTGTATAGAGCGAACTAAATAATTGCGTAGCCGCCGTCGTGAGACGGTGGCCTCCGCCCTATCTAGTGTTGATGGTCGCAGACGCAGGCGTATTCGGCCAGGTTGCACCCCGTGCAGTTTGACAGGTTGAGGGTGAATTTTTCCACGACTGCTTTCGCTTCCGGTGTGCCCTTGATCTGCACCACGACCGGAAAGTTGTTTCCGAAGGGAACCGTTTGTTCCGACAAGAGAACGTTTCCGGTTTTAATGAATGTCATCTTCACAGGTGTGGAGCGCTCTCCGGTCGTAACTGCCACAAGTTGTTCCTCCGGAGCGATCGCCTTGCCATTTTCACCGGTAAATGTGATCTGCACCTTCCGGTCGGACATCACGAAGAACTCCGCATGCGGGTCAATGGATGTAATGAGGCGTCCGCCGTTCGGTCCGGCATGCTTTTTTTCGTGGTTATGGCCGTGACCCTTCTCACCGGCTTGAAGGGTTACAGTAGTAAGGAGTGCGGCAGCAAGTGCCAGGATGCGTGATGCTTTCATGGGTTTGGTGGTTTTGTTGTTGGTTTTGGAGCAGGAACAAAGACTGTTGAATTATGGATACTGTAAATCATTTTCATCCTGTCAAAAGGTATTGGAATCATTGAG
>JBGSSC010000749.1:0-3709 GCA_041737265.1 Terrimicrobiaceae bacterium
GACCTGCAAATGCCCGAAATGGACGGCATCGAGGCCGCCAGGCAAATCCGCCAACTGGAGAAAAAACGCGGCCTTCCCCCGGTGTTTATCTCCGCCCTCACGGCAAACATCCTTCCCGAGGACCGGGACCGGTGCCTTGACTGCGGTTTCAACGCATACATCAACAAGCCCATCCGCCTCGAGCAGATGGAAGGAGTGCTGAGAGAGGCTTCGGAATTCAGGCGTCACCAACTGCCTGCCCGACTTGGCGTGTAAAACCGGCAGGGACGGCGGCCTATTCCAGGGAAAGAGGCTTCGCGTCCCGCCACAGTGTTTCCAAGCCGTAATGGGCACGTTTATCGGTATGGAAGAGGTGAACGATCACCTCACCATAATCGAGGACAACCCATTGGCTGGCAGGGAATCCGTCCTCGGAGAGCGGGCGGATTGAGAAGTCCTCGCGGAGGCGTTCGCGGATTTCGGTTGCGATCGCTTTGAGTTGGGGTTCCGACGAGCCCGAGCAAATGACGAAGAAATCGGTGAAGGAAGAAACGGTCCGCATGTCGAGGGCGACGATGTCATCGGCCTTCTTGTCGGCGGCGGCGGCGGCGCAGGCGCGCGCAATGTCGGCAGGGTCACGCATCCCGGTAAAGCCCGAGCCGATCAATCACTTCACAAACAGGCACAGGCAACATGTATCGCACTGAGAGCCCGCGTGCAACGCGCTTGCGGACTTCCGTCGAAGAAATTTCGATGAGGCGTTCGATGAGGGGGTGGTTCACGGGAACCGGGGAGGAGGTTCGACGGAGGATGACGAACTGTACCAACTGCTTGAGCGCCTCGATCTCTCTCCATGTGTCGAGTTCCGGGAAGTTGTCGTCGCCAATAAAATAGAAGAGCCGTGTCCCGGGCATCTCCTCCCGGTAGGCCCGGGCTGTGTCGATTGCGAAGGAAGGCCCCTCCGAGCGCAGTTCCCGGTCGTCCACCCGGAACCCCTCTTCCCCGGCAACCGCCGCTTCCAGCATTGCGAGGCGGGCAGCCGGATCGGAGGGCGGCCGGTCGAGTTTGTGGGGCGAGATTTTTGCCGGCAGAAAAACAACCTCCGCCAGGTCAAGGCGTTCGCGGGCGTCGCGGGCAAGGATGAGATGTCCGTTATGGATCGGATCAAAGCTGCCGCCGTAGAGGCCGATGGCGGATTGTTGGGATTTCATCTGGATCGCGCAGGGAGTTTGTGCACAGTCGCGATTATGCCATCCGACGACTCAGGTCAACTCCTGCTGGTGGGCGTGCCCGGTCCCGAAGTGGACCCCGCGACCGCCGCCCTCTTCCGCGAAGTGAAGCCAGGCGGCTTCATTCTCTTCGGGAGGAACATCCAATCTCCTGGGCAGCTCAGGCGGCTCATCGACGACCTGCGCGATCTTTCCCCCGTCGAACCGGTCATCACGATCGACCAGGAAGGCGGGCGCGTTTCCCGACTTCGCCTTATCGGCAATGAGCCTCCCAATGCCCAACAACTGCGCGACTGCGGGGATCCGGAGATTATCGCAAGACATGGTGCCACGACCGGCCGTCTGCTCCGCCTGTTCGGTTTCAACCTGGACCTCTGTCCGGTGCTCGACATTTCCTTCGACGACGAGGCCGACAACTCCCTGCGGGGGAGGTGTTACGGACGCACCGCTGCAGAAGTCATCGAAAAGGCATCCATTTTCAATGCGGCACTGCAGGCGGAAGGGGTCCTTTCCTGCGGAAAACACTTCCCCGGCTACACGTGTGCCGGCCTTGATCCCCACCACGAACTCCCCTGCATCGCGCGTACGCGGGAGGAACTCGAAGCCAACGAGATGGCCGTCTTCCGCCACTTTGCAGACAAGGTCGACAGCATGATGATCGGACACATCACGATATCCGGAATCGAGGAGGGAGGTCCTCCGGCTTCGCTATCGCCCGTGGTGATTGAAAAATTGCTTCGCGGTGAGCTTGGCTTCGGGGGGCTGGTGATGACCGATGACCTCGACATGGGAGCGATCCTGAATCACTACGGTTTTGAGGAAACCATGCGCCGCGGAATTCAGGCCGGCAACGACCTGTTGATGCTTTGCCACCGGGTTGAGTTGGCCCGTGACGCGCGTTCGGTCCTTGAAGCGATGGGTTCCCGCTCGTTGGAACCCGTGCTGGCCCGCGTCGCCGCTTTCAAGAAGCGCATGCAGCCTCCGTTGCCTTTCAGTGAATCCGCATTCGTCGAGGCAAACGCCGGTGTGCGGGAGCTGCGTGCGGCGGTGCTCAGCGAGGACCGGGCCGATGAGCACAGCCCGGAGGATGGAAACCGCTCTCCGGTGGAATCCTACTAGATTCCTTGAGAAGCGGAGCTCGGTGCGGTTGATTCGCGCTATGCCTGCCGCCTGATCCCGGCTCCCTCAAGGAGCCTGGGTGACTTTTCGCAGCGAAAAGTCTTCAGCGAGGCAACGCCTCACTAACGCATGCGGAGCAGACGGCAGCCAATGACGGCCACCACAAGGCCGATGACCACATGGCATCCAAGCACCCAGAGACAAAGCGATGCCGGGGAGAGGGCGGTCTGGACGACTGTTTGCACGATATCGTAGTAGCGTTCGCCCCGGAGGGTTTGGAGAACCCCCGACCAGCTCCAATAGGCGGCAATGAATGGTCTTGTGATCGAGCCGACCCAATCGGGCAGTGCCAGCACGGCTCCTGAAAGCGGCAACTGGAAGCCCACCAGATAAATCGAAACCAGCGAGGCCTGCTCCGCGGAATTCATGAGGGAGGAAATCGCAAGGCAGACCGATGTCATCGCGGCGTTGACGAGCACAAGAAACACAAGCTGGTGCCAGAGATCACCCGGGAACCCACAGACAAAATGGACGAAGAGGCCCATCCAGAGCGACTGGGCGAGGACGAGCAGGGAGAGGAAAACCGCTTTGCTGGCCACGTAGCTCAGCGGGTCGAGACCAGCGAGTTTTTCCTTCTCGAAAATCAGCCGCTCCCCCGCGATCTCACGGCCCGAGTTGTTCGCTCCCATGAGCGTGAGCAGGATGACCTGAAACATCACAATCCCGGAAATCAGGCTGCCGATCTTGCTGCCCTGAACAAGAAAAGCCATGTTCTCCCGCAGCTGTTCCACGAGCTCAAGGTTCATCCCCATCGTGAGGTCCTGGATCGCGGGAAGGCCGTTCCATGCGAAAATAGCGACGAGGAATGGGAAGCCGAAAATCAGCCCGGCCTGCAGGAGGAGTTGTGGGGTGTCCCTGGAAAATATGAGCAACCGCCTCGCGAGCAGCGCCACAAACTGGTCGATCCGCCCCGGAAGCGGCGGCGTCTCCGCGGGCGGCACGGCGGGGGCATCTTCGCTCAGCCGCGGTTCAAACACGAGCGCCTCGCTCCGGAAGTCGAGCCGGGAAAGTGCTTCCGATCGATCTTCGGCTCCTGCTGAGGCGAATGCGTGCCGGTGTTTCCTCCACGAAGTGGCCCATTCCTCCGGTTCTCGGGTTTCCAGCCGGGCGTAGAGTTCCCGCGGGTCGTCGCAGTGGAAGTAGTGGCCGAGATATTCCGGAGGTCCGTGGTAGGCAAGGCACCCCCCCACAAGCACGAGCACCGAGTCGTAAAGCTCAACGTGGTTCAGGCTGTGTGTGACCGACAGCACGACCCTCCCTCCGGAACGGGACAAACTGTGCAGCAAGCGCACGATCTCATCCTCGGACCGCGGGTCGAGACC
>JBGSSC010000008.1:0-7299 GCA_041737265.1 Terrimicrobiaceae bacterium
AGGCTGCTCGGCCGGTTTCATTTCGCAGATTGAACGGGGAAAAACCTCCCCCTCTCTTGAATCGCTGAAGCGGATCTGCCGGGTGATGAACGTCACGCTCATCGATTTGCTGATGATGAACAGCGAACACCGGGAGGCACGTTTTTTGCCGGGTGCGCCATCTGCCGAGATTGTGACCAAATGGCCGCGTGCATCCTTGCATCACATCCTCCCGCCCTGTGAGCAGACAAGCTACAGCCTTCTGATGCTCGAGCTGCCTCCCCATGGCCGCACGCCACAGCGGTCGGCACGTCGGTCGATGAAAGAAGTGGCTCTCGTTCTCAAAGGCAGGGTCACTTTCAAATTGGAGAAAGAATCATACGACATGTGCCAGGGAGACATGATCCACTTTGACCTGATGAGTCCGCATGCATGGCAAAACCACCAATCAGCGGCTGCCAGGGTGGTTCTTTTCAACAGCAACTTCACGGAAGTCGCGGACATTAGCTAAGGATGCTCAATCGCCCTAATCCCCGGGCAAAGCGGGCGCATCCTCTTTTGGACTCTTTCAGCTCCGGCCTTCTGCGACGAATTCATGCTTTTCCATGTTCGGTCCCGGGAGACCACAAAGAACAGGAAATTTTCGATCTCGCGGGCGACCTCGATGGGACCTGGAATTATGGCAATTCCCGCTGCGGCTTGGCGGGATTCCCATCCGGTGTGAAAAAGAAATGGCTGAAGAATATCGGCTCTCCGTCAAATCGGAGCAAGGAAGCCATGCCCTCTCACTCGCTTGCGGGCTCAAGGTCATGGTTGTAAAAATTGCCTTCTGTTGTCCGGGGAAGGGCCGTCGGGTCGGAAAGGAAGGATGAGGTTGATTTGATTCCGAGAATCTTGCCGTCGGCTCCGAAGACCAGAAGGTAGCAGCCCTTGTATTTTGCTCCGAAGATTGCGCCGTCTTTGTCCCACGCGGTCACCACTTCAGGAGTTTCATATTCCAGAGTTTGGCCCGGGGCGAGGGCAGCTTCCCTTGTGTGCTTTTGGATCAACTTGAAAGCCTTCGGGTTGAGCATGCTCTGGCCAAAGAGATAAAACTCCATGCGCAAGCCCGGAAAGGGGCGGTTTGGATCCGAGTTTTGGAGCTTAATCTGGAACCGGATGCGGTCCCGGTAATCGTCGAAGTCGCCTCCTGCAATTTTTGTGCTCTTTATGCGGGTGGTGGACAGTGTCACCCGGGAGGAAAAGTCGGAAGGACCCTGCAGTGGTTGGGGGACGTTGTTCGCGGCTGGCTGCTTCTCAGGGGAGCGCGGGGCCATGGCGGTCCGGGCAGCCGGGGATGCGCCGGCCACAGGCTTGGGCGTTTGCGCCGCAGAGTCCCTGAGCTGGGCGGCACGCTCAAGCAAGTCTGTCGATTGCGCAGGGATGGGGGTCATTTTGCCCTGATACTGCACATCCGCGACCGGCCTCCCCTGCACAAGTGATACCCGTGAGAGCGGGAAAGTGTTGCCAGCGGGCAGTTTGGCACTGCCGGCCTCAACGCCGTTCACAATAATCGGTACGGACACTTCCTCCTTCAGGCTCACTTCGGACGGCCAGAGAGCGCGATCTCCTGCCACAACCGGATAATCCGGTGTCGGATCGGGAGTCGGTGCAGCCACCGGGGTAGGCTCCGGAGTGGGTTCAGGGGTGGGTTCGGGCGTTGACTCCGGCGCCGGTTCGGGCATGGGTTCAGGGGTTGGCTCGGGCGTGGGTTCGGGAATCGGCGCCGGAGTGGGAGTCGGGGCGGACTGCACACTTGGCATCATCTTCTCGAAGAAGTCGGGCCTGAACCGGGCCAGGAGAAAAACTCCGGCCCCCAGGATGACGACCATGATCAGGAGCGCCACAATCGCACCCCCCCGTTCTGCTCGGAATCCGGGAAAATGCTGCATAGACCTGCAAGCACATCAACCTCTTCCCCTCTTGCCAAGAAGCAATATGTAAATTCTCCTCCATCCACCGTAGCCGGTGCCAAGGGCGGGCCCGGCGGCAAACTGCTCACCGGGTCCCCAGCACTCGAAACGTACGTAAGGCAAGGTTTCCAGAACCTCCTCGGTAAGAGTGTTTGCGTCCTCAACTACAAAACGGCTGTTGTTCAGGCTAATTCCTACGATGGGATCGGCGTTGCGGGCGGTAATTGAAACCCTGGAGCCGTGCACTGCGATTTCATCGATAACCACCCCTGTCGAGGCATAAAAGCGCTCCGACTTCAATGCGGATACAATCCCTTCCCGGGAACGCTCTGCAGCATAAACCATATTCCAGCCAACGCCGATATCGCAGTCGTAATGGATATCATCATTTGCATAGCGGAAAGAGGTCGGACACATAGTAAAGGCCTCATCGCCACACTGACCCCATCCCCCAAAAACACCATCCCTCACAATTGCAACCCTCGCCAAAGCCGCTTCGGCACTCGGACACTCGGTCGATTTACGCATAGTCCCCGCCTGACCACAGTTCTCAGGCAGCGACATGTATTTTAAAGGACTGACCCGTTTGGGATTTCGAATTCCAATTCTGAAGAAATCTAGGGCTGGTGCTGCTTGAGGAAGGCCACCATGAGATTTTCCCAGGCACTGGTGTTTTTCCCAAGCCACACGAAGTGACCACATCCCTCAACGGAAATCAGCTCACAGCCGGGAATATTCGGGGCAATCAGGGTTTGGGCTTCTTGATGGTTGCCACTTCCATCCCAAACCCCCTGGACGATCTGCACGGGCACGGTCAGAGACTGTGGGATGTCGGCATCCACCCAACTCTGCCAAGGGTCGATCGAAAGGTTGTCCTTGATATCATTATAATCGCCCTGCCTCCTTGAGCTATAGGGAGTCAATGAGAGCGTAAATGCCCGGAGGTAGCTCCGCTGGCGGGGATTCCGCCTAACAAAGTCGATGCGCTCCTTAAGTTCATTCCCGGGGAATCCATCGAGAAGGTCGTCGGAAAGCATGAGATCCGCAGTCAGGCTAATGTCGCGCAATGCCTGGAAATACAGGAACATTGTGCCTGCATCCAAAGCCTCGACAAGATCGTCGTCTCCCACCACCGCACGAAGGTTGTCATATGTGCCGTCAGGCAGGAAGTCGGCGGGCAGAGCCCCAACCCCTTGCAATACACAGGCCCAGATTCGTTCTGGATGCCGCGCAGCCATCTGAAAAGCCGTGAGGCTACCTGCTGAGAAGCCCAGCACTGCGGCCTTCTGAATTCCGAGGTGGTCCATGAGCGCCACCATTGCATCCGCCTGCTCGGCTGGAGACTCGCCGATGGAGAGTGGAGTCCGCAGATAGCCGGATCGGGAAACCGCCACTATCGAAAATCCCCTGGGGAGCAGGTTCTTTCCGAGGAGGTAGGAGGCATCATAGCCACCAAATGCACCATGCAAACAGATCACGACAGGTCCCGATCCCCTGCGCATGTATTCAATGGGCCCTGCCGCGGTAAGAGCAACTTTGCTGCGACGCGCCAGCACTTGCTCGCGAAACGAAACCCAGCGATCGAGGCGGTCACCAGTGAACGTGGGTGGAACATTCTCCAACCCCGCATCAAGAATTGCGGAAAGTGGACTCGCCGCCTGGAGATATCCACACCAGGAGCCCCCCGTTACCAGCATCAGCAGGAGGAGCTTATTCATAGACCTGCAGTCTGGCGCGTGGTTCCCATTTAAGATACTAAAATCCTAACCGGTTGTTAACTGTAAGGGAGAATGGCTGTTTGCCGTTTCGCGCCTTCACACTGACCCGAATGGCGCTAACTTAAGCTCCTATAGGGGCTATATCCAACAGCCCAGGGCAAGCAACATCGCCGTCCCGGGTCTTCGTAAACCGGGCATTTGCCCTGACAGGGCAATATCCCAGCTACCCCTTAAGTTAGCGCCATTCCACACTGACCCCATCCGGCCCGCGACAAAACCGCTGCGGCACTCGGACGCAGGGTGGATTCATGCTTGGTCCCCGCGTGACCAGAGTTTTCAGGCAGCGACATGTATTTTAAAGGCCTGACCTGTTTGGGATTTTGTGACCCGTTTTTGATTATCTGAATTCTGAGGCAACATGGACTGGAACCCCGGGCTTGTAATGGAAAAAGATCTCTATTGCGCTCGGCTCAGAAACATGGCCCGTTTGAAAATCACAGGACTTGATGGCAGGCGGCAAAATCCGCGTTATAGACGACGCCCGCAAGGTCCTGCGGACAGGAATCGAAACAATCGCTTATGAGCCACCAACTGACACCCCGATTCCCGGCCTTTTTCCCGCAGAGGCACACATGAAGTTCTGCCCCCCCTTTCGTGTCGGTTTGATGCTCATTCTGGCGGCTGTCGCCTGGCTTGGACAGCGCCTGCCGGCAGGAGCTGAAAACGCTGCCGCGGCGGCCCCGGCGGGTGCAACTTACTACATTCGCGCAGATGGCGATGATTCGCGCAGCGGAACCACCGCCGATCAGGCCTGGTCCACCCTGAAGAACATTGCCAAGCTCACGCTCAAGCCCGGCGACCGGATTCTCCTGCAGGGCGGCTCGGTTTTCCAAGGCCCGCTGGAACTGGGTGAATCGTGTCAGGGCACCGCCGGGCAGCCCGTGGTGGTGACTACGACCGGGCCAGGGCGCGCGGTGATCTATGGCGGCGATCACGATGGCATGCGCGTCGTCGCTGCCCGAGGAGTTTCGATCCACAACCTGACGATTCTGGGCTCGGGCACCCGGACCAATGAGCTGGGTTCGGGCATCTTCGTGCACAAGTCCTCAGATGTGAACATCGACAGCGTCGAGACCAGCGGCTTTCAGCACGGCGGCATCTTCATCGACGCCAGCAACGATGTGCGCATCACGCACGTCTACGCCCACAACAACGGGTTCGCCGGGATCGTCAGCGGCTATCGGTATGAAAAGAATCTTCCGACACCGCCCAGCCGGAACCTGTACATCGCCCACTGCCGCACGCTGAACAATCCGGGCACTCCCACACAAAGGGGCGTCAGCGGCAGCGGCATCTGCCTGTGGTACGTCGAGGGGGCGGTGGTTGAATATTGCGAGGCTGCTTACAACGGCTGGGAAATGATCCAATGGGCCGGCCACACGGCCGGGCCTGTTGGCATCTGGACCGCCCAAAGCCGCCGGGTGCTCATCCAGTTCTGCATCTCTCACGACAATCGCAGCACCACCGGCGACGGCGGGGGGTTTGACTTCGACAGCGGAACCCACGACGGCCTCATGCAGTTCAACTACTCCTATGGCAACGCCGGTGCCGGATTCCTGGTGTGTCCCTACGAAGCCAAGGACGAGCACTCGATCACCAACTGCACGATCCGCTTCTGCGTCAGCGAGAACGACGGCCAGAAGTCGCACAACGCAAGCCTGTACGCGTACAACACCGCCTTCTCAAAGAACATCCAGATCCACAACAACATCTTCTACAGCGGCGAGGGCCGGACCTGCGTGTCCGCCACGCCGGCAATGACCTCGGGCTTTGCGTTCCGCAACAACCTGTTCATGGTTCGCGGCCAGGGGACGTTCGTTCGCAAGATGGACGGCGCGATTTTTCAGGGCAACGTCTATTGGAACCCCGACGCTCCGGGCAACTGGGACGGGGAGACAACGCTGGCGGCCTGGCGGGCCAAGGGCTACGAGATGCTGGACGGCCGACCGGTGGGAATGCACGCCGATCCGCAGTTGGCGGCGATGGGACAGGGCGAAAAGCTGACGGACCCCACGAAGTTGCACCTGCTGAAAGCTTACGTCCCGAAGATCACGTCGCCGCTGATCGGGGCGGGGCTCGACCTGCAATCGCTGTTTGGTCTGGACATCGGGTCTCATGACTTTTTCGGCCGGGCGCTTCCCGCCAAGGGCCCGTGGAACGTTGGCTCCGATGCCGGGGTCAACCCCCTGAAAGACTGGCGCGATGAGTACAACGCCACGACGCATGAGATGCCAGAAGAATGGAAAAAACTGGGCAACCTGCTGCCCCTGGGGCAATGGACTTTCCGGGCAGATCCGGACGAACAGGGAGTGAAACAAAAGTGGTTCGCTCCCGACGCCAATACCAGCCAATGGGTTCCCGTTCAGGTTCCGAGCTTCATCGCCGAGACCCGGGCGCTCGGCACGGTTCTCGGCTACGGCTGGTACCGCGTCAGCTTCCAGTTGCCCCAGGACTGGCACAACAAAACCCTGCGGCTGCTGTTTGCATCGATTGACGAACAGGCGTGGGTCTATGTGAATGGCGAACTTGCCGGGCAGCACACGATCGAGTCCGAGAGCAAACCGATCGACGCGCTCTGGGAAGAGCCCTTCACGGTCGAGGTGCCGGCCGGGATGTTGAAGTTCGGTGCCTCGAACGAGCTGGTCGTGCGTATACACAACTCGCTGGCGCAGGGCGGCATCTGGCGGCCCGTGCTGGTGCACGCGGTGGAACAGCCCTGAGATGGGGAACTTCTGCATCTGGCACTTGCCGACACTACAGACCCGGTTCGCGAAGCGGGCTTCTATACGACAGCCACAGATACCTTGCCGGTTGAAATTCTGGATCTGGCAGGTCCGGCACCCGCACAGTCCAATTTCACTTACACGGATTCAGGAACTGGGATCACGATAACCGGCTGGGTCACGGCACCGGCCGGCGAGATGGTTATTCCTGCGACAATAAACGGAAAACCCGTGACCAGCATTGGGGACTTTGCGTTCAGCGGTTGCAGCGGGCTGACAAGCGTGACGACCCCTGCAAGTGTAATCAGCATCGTGGATTGGATTGGGGGTCAGTGGGGAATGGCACTAACTTAAGGAGGATTTGGAACAAGATTCGATGCCGATTTTACGATGTGGCAAGGGACCCATTTTCTTGCGGGGTTTTGTCAGGAGTCGGTAGTTTTTCGGACGACGTTTTCTAACCCGCGGCTCGCTTCGGTTTGGCCGAAGGGGGTTAGGGTCCCGGGCGATTGCCCGCAGCATATCATCAACAAGGGCGGCGATGGTTCTGGGCTTGTCCTCAGCCCCGGAGGACGCGTTTGCGAATTGGCGCAGGGTATCCAGGCAGCCTTTGAAGGAGAGACGGCGGAGATCGACATCGTGGGTCAGGGCGGCCTTTTGCATGACACAACGGATGAGGTTGTAAGCGATGAAATGCATGCGCAATTCGCGTTCGATCATGTGCGGAGACAGACAGCGCAGCACATCCATGTTGAGGTGGATTTTGATCTCACGGAAGTGGAGTTCGATGCCCCAGCGGCGAAAGTAGAGATCGGCAAAATCCGAGTCGGCGATGGCGGGATCCAGGAGGGTTGTCACAAGGGTTAC
>JBGSSC010000021.1:0-6697 GCA_041737265.1 Terrimicrobiaceae bacterium
AGGAGGTGTGGCGGCGGGCAATAAACGTGGGTTGCGCCCCGGAGGGAGCCGAGCCACAAAGGTGGGTGAAATGAAAACCAACACCTTGAAAAGTCCCGCCGCCACAACAAAAATCATCCGCCATGTCGGCCTCGATTTCCATAAGGATTCTATCGCGGTCGCGGTGGCCGAAGCCACAGGCTCGCCTTACTTCTTGAAGACGATCACGCATGATCTTCATGCTGTGGAAAAGCTCATAAGGGAGCTTCGAGAGAAGGGCACCTATGAACTGCGGATGTGTTACGAAGCCGGCCCAACCGGGTTCGTGCTGGCAAGGCGGTTGCAGGCGTGGGGAGGTGGAGCGTCCGGCTACCAGCCGTCATGTTCCGACGGTGCTGACGCGGGACGAAGTGGATGCGCTGTTGGCAGCAATGTCAGGAACGGGTCAGTTGATGGCACAACTGCTCTACGGCGCTGGCAAGCGAGTGATGGAATGTGTGAGGCTGCGGGTGAAGGATATTGATTTTGGCAATGGCTATATCGTGGTTCGTAGCGGCAAGGGCGACAAGGACCGTCGGGTTCCACTACCGAAGAGGGTCCACGGGAGCCTGCGCGCTCAGCTCTCGGAAGCGAAGTCCCAGTGGGAGAAGGATCGTGCGCTGGCTGTGGAAGGCGTCTTTCTTCCCGAAGCCCTAAGCGTAAAGTATCCAAACGCCGAGGCCCAGTGGATTTGGTATTGGGTTTTCCCCGCTGACGCACTGTCGGTGGATCCATGGACTAAAAAGGTAAGGCGTCATCATGTGGGGGTTAATGGCTTGCAGCAGTTGGTGAAGCGGGCGGCATTGAGGGCGGGACTGACAAAGCCGGTCACGCCGCACACGCTGAGGCATTCGTTTGCTACGCACATGCTGGAGGCCGGGGCGGATATACGTACCGTCCAATCGTTGTTGGGGCACAGTGATGTGTCAACGACGATGATATACACTCACGTACTCGGACGCCCCGGGAGTGTGGCGGTGTCCCCGCTCGACAGGTAGCCAGCATGTGCTCCGGTTGACCTCCCGGTCGGCACGGAAGTGGCTGCGTTGGAGGGATCGTTCGCTATCGCGAACTGGTGTTGCTACGCATCTCCTCGAAGCGGGTGCCGATATACGGACGGTTCAGGAGTTGCTGGGTCATAGCGATGTTTCAACGACGATGATCTACACGCACGTTCTCGGGCACTCCGGGATAGTGGCGGCTGCGCCTCCGCTTCGCTGCGGTTGACCTCCCGGTCGGCACATTTTGGCTGCTCGTAAAGGGTGGTTCGCAAATGCGAACTGGTGTTACGCCTGCGCTTTGCTGCGGTTGACCTCCCGGTCGGCACATTTTGGCTGCTTCTAAAGGTTGGTTCGCAAATGCGAACTGGTGTTCACCACTGGATCGCTGACGAGGAGATGCTCCGATCCTTCCCATTCGCGGGCATTTCCGCAGTTTTTGCGTGATCTTGGCATAAAAGGTGCTATCAATCTCCGGCCGGGTCCATTGATTGGACTCCAAAAACACCTTGCGGTCCCCGGTCCCGGCCCGGTCCGCTCACCCTACAACCAATGGCTAAATACAAACTGGAATACATCTGGCTCGACGGCTATGAGCCCGTCGCCAACCTGCGCAGCAAAACCAAAATCGAAGAGTTCAAGTCGTTTCCGACGCTCGACGAGCTCCCCATGTGGGGATTCGACGGCAGCTCAACCAAGCAGGCGGAAGGCCGCAGCTCGGATTGCATGCTCAAGCCGGTCGCGGTCTATCCCGATGCGACGCGCACCA
The DNA here is from genome assembly GCA_041737265.1 of Terrimicrobiaceae bacterium. Classification (GTDB taxonomy): domain Bacteria; phylum Verrucomicrobiota; class Verrucomicrobiia; order Chthoniobacterales; family Terrimicrobiaceae; genus JBGSSC01. The sequence goes on from JBGSSC010000021.1 coordinate 1,786, forward strand.
ACGGCGCGCTCGTAATGTGCGAAGTTCTCAATCCTGACGGCACCCCGCACCCGACGAACTCGCGTGCCAACATCCTCGATGACCCGGACGCATGGTTCGGCTTCGAGCAGGAATACTTCCTGATGGAAGAGGGCCGTCCGCTCGGTTTTCCGAAGGACGGGTATCCCGAACCGCAGGGCAAATACTACACGGGAGTCGGTTACAATCAGGTGGGGGATGTCGCCCGCAAGATTGTCGACGAGCACCTCGATCTCTGCCTGCATGCCGGCATCAACCACGAAGGCATCAATGCCGAGGTGGCCAAGGGTCAGTGGGAATTCCAGATCTTCGGCAAGGGCTCGAAGACGGCGGCAGACCAGGTCTGGGTCGCGCGTTACCTCCTCCTCCGGCTCGGTGAGCAATACGGGGTGGACGTCGAGTTCCACTGCAAACCCCTCCGCGGGGATTGGAATGGCTCGGGGATGCACAGCAACTTCTCGACGAAGCACATGCGTGAAGTGGGCGGAGAGGCCTATTTCAACGAGTTGATGAAGGCATTTGAAAAGACCGCCAACGAGCACATTGCCGTTTATGGTCCGGACAATCACCTGCGCCTCACGGGTCTCCACGAAACGCAGTCCATCGACAAATTCAACTTCGGGCTCGCGAACCGCGGTGCCTCGATCCGCATGCCCCACAGCTTCGTGAACAACGGCTACAAGGGCTACGTCGAAGACCGCAGGCCGAATTCCGCCGCCGATCCCTACAAGATCGCAGGCCGCATTCTGCAGACGATTGCGATGGTTCCGACCAAGTAACAAATCCTAGGGTTAAAGGGGAAACGCAACGGCGGCGGCACCAGCGAGTGCCGCCGCCGTTTGCATTTAACCAGAACGGATTTTAGACAGGATTAACAGGATTAACATGATCTCAGAGGCGCATTTGCAAATAGAGCCAGAGCCGCTAAAGATTTTTTTCTATTGGATAGCCGATGTAATCCAATCCCGTAAATCTTGTTAATCCTGTCCTCCTTCTCCAACCGTTGGATCCGGAATCAGGGATTCTGCGAGCACGGAGACTGTGGATTGGACGTTTCGGTCGATCGAGTAGGAGGAGGCCAGTTACTTGCAGGCGAGGGTGGTCGCTTCCGCATCCATGGACCGCCACTCTTCGAGGGCGGCCGCAAGAGCCGCAACATCCCCGGCGACACCGACATTAACTTAATCACTCTAGCAGGCTGCCGGACTTGAGAAAGGCCGTTGATTCTAAGTCCAACAAGCTGCTAGAGGCGGTGCTCCCTCTCAAAAACCCGAGAACGTTCGGACGAGAGGGAAATTTCCAATCCATCCGAGAAATGGGCGATGAGATGTCCGGTCGGAGCCGAGCTGATGTGATCGACGGCATTGATGTTGATGATGTCTTCGGCATTGGCGCGGAAGAAAATTCCCGGGTCGAGCCGGGATTCCAGGTCGTCGAGGGACCGGGCAACAACGCCGGCCCCGTGAGGGAAGAAGAGGCGTGTCGAGTGCCCTTCGGCGCGAAGCCTTGAAATGTGGCCAACCTTCACAAACCAAACCTTATTCCCTTCCCGGAAAAGGACGTGGCTTTCCACGCCGAAATGAGGGGCCTGCCCGGCGGCCTGGTTCGGAGCCAGCAAGCGGGCGGATTCAAGTTTATGGATCTTTTCCAGCACCCGCTGGAGACGGTTGAAATCCACCGGTTTCAGCAAGCACTCGATCACGCCGAGACCGAAGGCATCGAGTGCGTGAAGGGCGTGCGCGGTCACCAGCACGACGGGGGGCACCGGCCCCTCCAACTGTTCCAGCAACTGGATCCCGGTCATTCCCGGCAACTCAATATCAAGGAAGATCACATCAAATTGTGATGCCTGAAGGGCCTCCATGGCCTCACTGGCATTCCGGGCCGTATGGATTTCGAGGCCGGGCATGAGCCCCTGCAGGGAATCCTTGAGATCCTCCAATGCGAATTCCTCATCTTCAACGAGCAGTGCATTTTTCATGAATGGGTGGTCTGGCTGGAGGCCGGTGCCGGAATAACCACAGTGGCTTCCACTTTGGGCCCTGGCAACCCGATAAGCGAGAGAGTTCCGCGACCACCGGTCGCAAGGGCGATCCTCCGTTTCGTGTTTTCGACGCCGAACCCCCCCGAGGGGCCACCAAGCTCCCCGTCGTTCAGGACGGAAATCTGCAACGCACCGTCCGGGGGAGTTAATCTCACGCGCACCGAGACCCGTCCGCCCCCATCCCGCTTGGAGACGCCATGCTTGACCGCGTTTTCAACAAGAGTCTGGATCATCATCCCCGGGATGAGGAGAGATCCGGCAGCAGGGTCCGCGTCAATTTCGTAAGCCAACCGCTCACCATAGCGGATGGATTCGATTCCCAGATACGTTTGCACAATGTCCAACTCTTTGTGGAGGGGATGGGTGATGTCCCCGCGCAAGGAGAGCAAATCACGGAGCAAATTGCTGAGAGAGGTGGTCATCGTGCGGGCTTTTTCATCGCATCGCCCGATCAGTGCCCGGATGCTGTTGAGGCTGTTGAAAAGAAAATGGGGATTGAGCTGGCTGCGCAGGGTTTTCAACTCGGCTTCGTTCTGGATGGCGACAATTCTTGCCTGGACGGCCTGTCGCTCCTCGGTAATATCCCGTGTGACTCCGGCCACCACGCTCACGTCGTCGTCGGCCGTTTTCTGCAGCATCTGCGCACGGGATTGCACCCAAATCCATCGCCCGTCTGCAGATCTCATCCGATAAGAGTGGGTCCACAATTCCGCCCTGCCTGCAAGCACCTCCGCGAAGCTGGATTCAAACCCGGGCAGATCATCCGGATGCACCAGATTGAAGACCGCAGCCATTGGTGCAGGGCACCCGGGAAGAAGTCCGAATTTCTCACACCACGAGTCGGTATGGCAGCTCCACCCGCGGTCAGACCACTCCCATACGCACATGTCCGCAGAGGCCATGGCGAGATTGAATTTTACCCGCAGGGCAACCAACTCGTCACGGAACGCGCCTAGAAGCATGCAGCCAAGCGTTCCGAGCAAAGCAAAGATCCCCGGATGCCCAACCCGCGCCTCAGCCTGCAGAAACGGGTATTGCAGGCTGATCCTCTGCGGGAACATTAAAGTGAATGCAGGAATTAAAAAGACAAACATAACCAGAAAAAGCGCTGCAGGACGAAGTCCGAAGCGGAGCGAAACGACCAGCGTGAGAAGGAAACTCCCTGCGAGAAGGGCAAAAAACGGAGGGTCCGCAAGATCGGGATTCGTAAGAAGGTGATAGAGGCACCATGCCAGCAACGCAGAGTAGAGCAACATTTCGTATGCGCCCCTCAGGTCCTGCGGGCGCAGATCCTGACGGCGGAGGGCAAACAGGCCGAATATTCCAAAAACCAAGGCTCCCAAAGCCAGAGCCTGGTAGAGGTCGAAGAGTTCGGAGACAATCGGGAAGGCCCCGGCGGCCCCCTCAAAGGCAAGTCGGGTCAACACGACAAAAACGGACATCACCACACACCCGGAGATTGCGAATTTAACAAAGTCTTTGAGGGTGCCGAGGGAGGAATCGCCTGCCAGCCACCGGATGAACACCGTCCGGCCGAACAGGGTCCCGGCAAGTGTGGCAGCCGCCGTGGTGTTGGCCTCCCAAAGGGTGGATCCCGCCATAAAGTTGCTCAACAATACGCCGAGGTAGATTGCCGGGATCGATGAGGAAACGGGCAGGATCAGCGCCCCCGCCAGAGCAAGGCCCGCTCCCGGCATGATCGGCCCGATCCCGCCGCCTGCCGCACGCTCGAACCACACCCCCAACTGCGACATCATCAGCACGGCCAGTCCGAACATAAACCCCGACAGCACGCCGGAGCCCGCGCCCCTCGCAGCGAGCCAGGGAAAACCCGGACGCCGAGCCGAAAGATGAGCAGACATTCCGGCGATCATTAAGGACGAAATCCCATGGATTGGAAAACCCAATCGCAGGAGAGCCTGCCCGGTTTCAGCGGGCGGCCACAGCCTCTTCCAATGCCAGGATGGTGGCCCGGACATTGCGATCGATCGAGTAGTGGGACGCCAGCTTCCGGCAGTTTTCCGATGTCTCCTCACGATCCGCGTGCCTCCATGAGCCGATTGACCTTGCAAGGGCCTCCACATCTCCGGGAGCAGTCACACTGCCATTTACGCCGTCGGTCACAATTTCAGAAAATCCATTGGCCGTCGTCGTGAGGACAGGGAGACCGGCGGCCAGAGCCTCAAGGCACGCGTTGGAGAAAGGATCGTAAATGGTCGGCAGAACAAAAGCGTCGGCTGCCGAAAATACCGCAGGCAGATCGCGGGTGGGACCAAGAAAACGGGTGCGCGGGCCGGCGAGGGATCCCGTTCGGCCACGGCCTGCAACAAGAAGCAGGGTCTCATCGGGAAGCTTCCTTACCGCCTCGACTGCGAATCGCAGGCCCTTGCGCTCCCAGCCGCTGCCGGCGAAGAGCACGCAAAAGACATCCTCCGGCACGCCGAGGGTCTTGCGGGCCACGGCTTTTGGAATGCCGGGAAGCGAGGCACTGATTCCATTGGGGATAACCCGCAGGCGCGCAGGATCGACGGAATGCCACGCGACGATCTCGTCTGCCACCATCTGGGAGTTGGCGATCACAAGCTTTGCGTCGCGGAAGACCCCGCGTTCCAAAAGCATCAGCGCACCGTGTTTGGGGTTCCACCGGCGAAGGAATGGTTTCCATGAGGGCTCAAACGCAGCCCGCCTCTGCAGCCATGCCGCATGGACTCCATCCCCGGCCCGAAAGACATCACATCCGGGCGTGCGGTCCAGACTCAGCGTCACATCGTAGTTGGATTTTTCCTGGAGGAAGGCCGACGCGAACGCGCCTGGCGTGCCGCCAGGCAGCCTGACCACCGGGCCGTGGGG
>JBGSSC010000326.1:0-2091 GCA_041737265.1 Terrimicrobiaceae bacterium
CCACGGGGACGTCAGTCGGCGACGTGGGGGAGATTGTTTTATCAGGCGCTGAACGAATCGGTATGGAGCCTCTCGATGCTTTGGGCCGCCGAATGTCTGTGGCACGCAGGGCAGCTTTCTTCCCGGGAAATCGAGCACGTCCGCGAGAGGCTTTTTTATCCGATCGCCGATCTGGTCTGGGGAGAATGGTATTTTATCCACAACATCCGCATGTGGCACAACGCCTCGATAGGCTGCATCGGGCTTGCCTTCGGCGACCGTCTGCTGATCCGCCATGCAATCCATGGAGACAAAGGATTCCGCCAGCAACTGGTGGACGGTTACCGGTGGAAGGACGCGTTTTCCTGCGAAGGCACCCTGGGTTATCACGGTTACGGGCTGACGGCGATGTTGTTTCTGGCCGAGGCCATGCAGCGTTGCGGATACGACCCCTATCACGACCCCCATCTCCTCCGTGCCATCCTTGTTCCTTACCAGCTGAGCCAGCCCGATGGCACGCCTCCGACCCTTGGCGATATGTTTCATGCCAAGGCGCTGCCCACCCGCATCTACGCGACAGCACTCCGCCGGTTTCCGGAAAACCCTCTCATTCGTTCCGCATCCGCTCTCGCGTTCCGCCAGTGGATGAATGGCATGGCCCGTGCGGATTATGAGTCCTCTGTGTGGAATGACACCACCGCATACTCCTTCCGTTCCGAGGTGGACTGGTTGCTAAGCATCGACCGGATTCCCAGGGAAGACTCCCCGGTTCATAAGCCGGTGACAGTTTTTCCTGACAGCGGGCTTGCTGTGCTCAGGCCGGATTCCGATTCTTATCTGCTTCTCAAGGCTGCTGCGCCAACGGGTTCCCATGACCATTACGACCGGTTGTCGCTGATCTGGTGGGAGCAGGGGGTGCTTTGGTTCGGTGATCCCGGCACATGCTATTACTCGCATCCCCACCACGAGAATTGGTTCCGCCAGACAGCCGCCCACAATTGCATCCTCGTCGATGGGTGGAGGCAGGAACGGTGCGGGGCGGAACTGGCCAATGCCGAACCCGACCGTGCCGAGGGGCGATGCAGGCCATACCCCCGCGAAATGCCGGATGTCCTGCTCACCCGGAATCTGCACCGGTGCGGGCAGGGTTGGGAGGATGAGGTCACCATGGTGTCCGACCGGATCCGTACCTTAAGTGTGGTATTCCATCCTCTTGCCACACCTCGGGACCTGCCGACCGGCTGCCGCGCAGCCGACGACTCCGGCCTGCGTCTCGCAGGGGGCTTGATTTCCAATCTCCGGGAGCTCCCGGCGGGGGAGGCAGGTCAGGTGTTGCACTTCGAACAACAGGGCCGGACCATGCAACTTGCGTTGATAGATCCTCCTACAGGGTGCCGGGTGCTTTTGGGTGAGGCGCTCCAGAACCCTCAAAACCAATTGATGCGAAGCCCGATTGTTGTTTTGCAGGCGAGCGCCAGTGAGCTCCGCATTCACACACGCTTTCAGATGGTCTAAACTCCTTCCTTTTTCGAGCTCTTATGAATCGACCCAATCATCCGCCGGACGAATATGAGGAGGTACACGCCCATATCGTTTCGCTCATGCCCCGCGTTGAACGCCCTCCCGCCCGGTTCTTCCCGAAGCCTTATCTGGTTGTCTCCGCCGGAGAAAACTACTCGGGAAACCTCTTCGTCTGGGATCACTATCACATGGCCCTCAGGTTTGCTGCTGAGGGCCGGCCGGAATACCTCCTTTATCTCTGCGAAAACGTCCTCGCCCATCAGGAGCCCGACGGCTTTACTCCGAACTGTATTCTCAAAGACCGCGGACCCCGCGGATCGGAATCGCGATTCCACGCGCAGCCCTTCCTAGCACGGTCCGCATGGGCGTACTTTGTAAATACCAGCGATCGCGCGGCGCTCGAAAGGATCTTCGATGGTCTCGCCGCCTATCTCAACTACTACGATTCGAAGCACCTCGCTCCCAATGGCCTCCATCGTTGGGCGTGGCCCTTTCACAGCGGTTTCGACAACGACCCCGTGACCACCTTTCATCTGCCCGACAGTATTGTCTCCTGTGATCTAAGCTCATTTTTGGTCCTGGAGTTTCAAG
>JBGSSC010000087.1:0-3679 GCA_041737265.1 Terrimicrobiaceae bacterium
GTGGGCGTGTTTCTTCAGAGCACCGCAACAGCTGCGCATGACCAAATCACCGCCACGGGCTCCACCGTGACGGCGACGATCAGCGGCAACGTAACCGGCGGTAGCGGCCAAGGTGCCGCGGTTTGGATCGACGGTGGTGACGGTAACAACAACCTCGTGGTGTCAGCCGGCACCCTCCTCACTGCGGCCTCCGGCACGGCTGTGCGTTTCACCGGCAACATGCCGTCCGCCCAGAAGCTGGATGTCACCAACAGTGGAATCATCATCGGTTCGATCACTACCGGAGGTGGCGAAGTTTACAACGACGGCCGCATCGAGGGCTGGGGTGACCTCGAAGGCGGATTGTTTGTCAACGAGGGCGAGTTCTATGCCTCCGGAATAACCACCGCCGGAGTCCAAAACCTTGGCTACCTTGCACCCCAGCAGGCCGCCACGATCGACGGGGATATCTCCCATGAAGCCGAGGCCATTCTCGCCTTCGGGATTCAATCGGTCCCCGTGTTCGATTCGCTGGCTGTCACCGGAGCGGGAATCTTCGACGGGTTTATTACGGTCACTCTTGACTCATCTTACAATCCCTTGGCCGGCGATACGTTCATTCTGGTGTCGGGGGCTTCCAACGCTTTCAATATTCAAGACTTCTTCGTTATCGGGGCTTTCGACGGCCTCGAGTGGTCCAACTACTCCTCCGGCAACGATTATATCTTCGAAATCACCGCAATCCCCGAGCCCTCCACCGTGCTACTTTTGGTGGCCACCCTCGCCGCTGCAGGGTTGATCCGCCGGGTATCCGCCACTTCACGAACCTGCAAGTGAGATTCCTTTCCCGGCTGTGCGATCACGTTTTTCCTGAACCACACTGCCCATCGTGAGCGTCACGCAGGGTACCCCGAGAGAGCTGCTTGACTTTTCATTGATGACACAGGCAGAGGATTGCTGACCCCGGGAGTTCGCAGTAAAGGAGGCAATGACCACGTATTTTCCGCAAGTCAGGAGTCACTTGGAAAAGCTGGTTGCAGCGGCATCTCAGACCGGCAGTGCGATGTGGCCAAGCGTGGTGAACACGCAGACAGGACGGCAAGAAGATCATGTCCCCGGACGCGTATACCGGCTGATCGGCGCGCCGCGCGGCACCACATTGTACTGGGACCAGCCGTTGATTGCTGCCGCCCGCGGGCTGACTGCCTTAACCGGTGACCAGCAATACGCGCAGTCTGCGGATCGCTACGTGGACGAATTTCTCTCTTGTAGCGTCGGTGAGAACGGCATGTTCCGATGGGGCAACCATGAATACTACGATGTCGTCGCGAGGAAGCTCGTTCCATTTTGCAATGGGTATCACGAACTGCGGCCTATCACGCCGGCGTGGGATGTCTTCCGGGAACGTGATGCTGAAAAGACCGCCACCTACATCCGAATCATGGCGGAGCGTCACGTCTACGATGCGGGCACGGGCGGATTCAATCGTCATGACGATGGCAGGAAAGAACACGCGTTCCTGGAGGCGGGCGGGATTCTGAGCGAATCCCTGGCCTGGCTTTACAGCAAGACAGGCGATGGGGACTTATTGGAAAGAGCTCTGCGCATTGCCCGCTACAGCTACGGTCACCGTGACCCGGCTACGGGCCTTGTGCCGAACGAACCGGACCTGGGCCGATGGGATTCCAAGGTTTGCACCAGCGAAATCGGCCTCTGGGCACAGTGTCTTCTGCGTGCGGGAACCTACACCGGCAGCCGGGAGTTCGGCGGGATGGCCTGCAACTCCGTACGTGCCTATCTCGACTGCGCTTTCGACCCTGGGACAGGCAGTTACTTCGGCCAGGTCAACCTTAGTGACGGGAAACCAGTCATTCCCGCCAAGACCGGTTACTGGCCACGGAAATATTCCGACCCATGGAACACGGACCAGTGGCCGACGCACGACTATCCAATGGCTGTAGCGGAAGCATGTCTTTCGCTCTTTGAACTTACAGGAGACCGCTGCTTTCTTGACGCCATTCTGCGGTGGGCGGCCATTGCCGTTGATGGCAGTCCGGGAGGCAAGGGGACGTGGGCTTATGCCGAGAGCTACGGCCGATGCATTCATTTTCTGACTCGCGCCGGACTCCAATTAGGTGAGGAGCGGTTCCTGGCCGATGCCCGGGCGCTGGCAGATGAAGCCGTAGCGCGTCTGTGGGATAACGGGATGTTCCAAGGCTATCCTGAGGACCAGGTATACGAATCGGTCGATGGCGTCGGTTATCTGCTGCTGGCGCTCATGTTCACTGAGAGCCACTGCGCGCCTAAACTGCATGGATTCGGATTCTAAAAGCGGAAAGCCTGTTTTCTGCCGGGATCGAGATGGCCACCGGCAACTTCCAACCTTGAACTTGATGGTTGCCAGAATACCGCCTTTCGTCGATGAGAGGCCGATCTACCTCCGTGTGTGAAACAAGCTTCCTGATTAGGATCGAAAGAAAATAATGATCCGAACAATCCTATGAAAATCCTGGAAATCGCCTTTACCTGCTATCCCGTCACCAACATGGCACGGTCCCGCGCTTTTTATAAGGGAGTCGTCGGGCTACAGGTCACCATGGATCACGCGATGGAGGGGGTTCACTGGGTTGAGTATGAGATCGGAACCGGGACTTTGGCTATTGGAGTTGCCCCCGGAATGAACCCAAGCGCGGAGGGATGCAGTGTCGCACTTGAAGTGGAGGATTTTGACAAAGCCATTTCAGAGCTTCAATCAGCCGGAATTCCTTTCAACTTCGGTCCGCTGGAGACGCCGGTTTGCCATCTGGCGTTTGTGCGTGATCCCGACGGAAACTCCGTAGGGATTCACAAAAGAAAAGCAGGTCATCAATAAATACAAGCGCTTGAACTCCGATGTGAAGGCCGCATGAATCGTGACAGATCTGTTTTGATGAAGTCACGGTTTGGCAATTTTCAACGGGAGGAGCAAGGCAGAGCCCGGAATCTGCGGGTCAATGGGTGGTTGGTCCTATGGTTTGTGCTGGCGGTTTTTTCGGGTGGCGCAAATGGCGATGAACCGGCGGAGGAATACAAGGACGTCGGAGGTGGGGTAAAATATCAGGCGGCGGGCGAATATGGCTTGGAGCGATTGAACAGGATTCTGACCAGCGAGCTTGCCGAATTCAGCGATTTTAAAATCCCGTTTCCCGGGGCGAAGCATGCGGTGAGCCTTTACCGGGTGATCTACACAACGGTGGTCCCCGAGCAGAGCAACCGTCCGGTCATGGTCTCAGGGCTGATTGCCGTTCCGCAGAATATTGCCGGTCCCCTGCCGGTGGTTTCCTACCAGCACGGGACGGTTTTCTCCCGCACCGGAGTGCCTTCCCTCCCCGATGAATCCGCGGAAACCAGGCTGATGAATGTCTCTTCAGAACTGGATGTCCAATGGGTGGTCGGCGTGATCTGCCTGCTGGTAAATTCCTACGAGCATTACTACGGACTACCGGGCCTCTCGCAGGCCGCGATCAAGCCCCAATACTGGCCGGCCGCCCGCGATCTCTACATGAATAAAATCACCTGGACTCAGGCAGCGGAGCTCCTGCCGTCCAAGACCCGTGATTTGCTGCAGGCCGATTTTGTCGCCGGCGGCTCTACCGTGGGCAACCAGTTCTTCCGGCAATTACAGGCTAACGAAGCCTATTGCTGGCGGGCCAAGACTCCC
>JBGSSC010000097.1:0-2548 GCA_041737265.1 Terrimicrobiaceae bacterium
AGATCGTCTTCAAGATCAAAGAGGACGACGCTCGGAATCCGGGCGTGATCGCCGACTGTGCGGGCGACAATGCCGGTGACAGCGTTGGCCCCACGGCCGACGGGTTTGAGACCTACGGTGTCACGGGAGTTGCGCTGATCACATTCATCCTTCTCGCTGTTCTGCCCCAGTATATGTGGACGTTCATCGTGTGGATTTTCGCGATGCGCATCGTGATGATTCCAACCTCGATCCTTTCCTGGAAAATCAACACGTGGATCACGAAAGGTGTCTTTGGAAAACACAGCCATTTCGATTTCGAGCACCCGCTCACCATCCTGGTGTGGCTGACCTCGCTGATGTGCGTGGCCGTGAGCTTTATTGTGAGTTACTTCATGCTTGCACCGCATTTCCCGACGCTGTGGTGGAAGCTGTCGACCATCATCAGTTGCGGCACGCTCGCCGCGGCGATCATTCCCGAACTGACCCGGGTGTTCACAAGCACGCGGAGCGCGCATTGTCATGAAGTGGTGAACGCGACCACGGAAGGCGGGGCCGGATTGACAATTCTTTCGGGTCTGGTGGCGGGCAACTTCTCCTGCTTCTGGAAGGGCCTGGCCCTCGCCACGCTCATGCTCATCTCCTACATAACAAGCCTTTCGACCCTCGGGGAGTACATGGCCTATCCTGCCGTTTTTGCATTCGGCCTGGTGGCCTTCGGCATGCTCGGAATGGGCCCTGTGACCATCGCCGTCGACAGCTACGGCCCGGTGGCGGACAACGCGCAATCCGTCTTCGAGCTCTCGACGATCGAGCAGATGCCGAACATCGAGGCCGAGGTGAAACGCGACTTCGGATTCACCCCGGACTTTGAGGTTGGAAAAATGCTGCTCGAAGACAACGACGGGGCGGGCAACACTTTCAAAGCCACCGCCAAGCCGGTGCTGATTGGAACGGCTGTTGTCGGAGCGACCACGATGATCTTCTCGCTGATCCTCATGCTCAAAAACCACTTCGGGTGGACCGATCTGTCCAACCTGAGCATCGTGGATCCGCGCATCATTCTCGGGCTCATGATGGGCGGAGCCGTAGTCTATTGGTTCGCCGGCGCGTCGCGCCAGGCGGTCACCACCGGGGCCTACCGGGCGGTCGACTATATCAAACGCAATATCAAGCTCAGCAACTCGGACCGCGCGTCCGCCGAGGACAGCAATGCTGTCGTCAAGATCTGCACAAAATATGCGCAACACGGCATGGTCAACATCTTCGGAGTTGTCTTTTCACTGACCCTCGCATTCGCCTGCTTCGACCCGGTGTTCTTTGTCGGCTACCTGATCTCCATCGCGATGTTCGGACTCTACATGGCGATCAACATGGCGAATGCAGGCGGATGCTGGGACAACGCCAAGAAGATCGTCGAGGTCGAGCTGAAGCAAAAAGGCAGCCCGCTGCATGACGCGACTGTGATCGGTGACATTGTCGGCGATCCGTTCAAGGACACCTCCGCGGTGGCGCTGAACCCGATCATCAAGTTCACGACCCTGTTCGGAATCCTTGCCGTGGAAATCGCGGTCAATACCGAACGGATGCTCGCTGCCGGAATCGGTGCGGTGTTTTTCCTCATCGGCATCTTCTTCGTCATCCGCTCGTTCTACGGGATGCGCATTTCAACCCTTCACCCGCAGGCCCACATCGACTTCAACGACAAACGGGATGCCGATGCAGCAGCGGCCGAGGAGCTGGCCAGGACTTGATCCATCACTTCGAGGACGGCTTTCGTGCGGGACTTCCGGCAGGGAGCCGTCCTTGAACTAGTGGTGCTTCCCGCCGGGGAAACTCTGTAACCGCTTATTTGCTTTAAAAAGTCCGGCTTACAAGAAACTCGCGGGCAACGATTTATGACTGGCATTGGCAAAAGGGCGTGCATAATGCGCTGGAGTCCGTCGGCAGGAGACCAAAGACCCGGATAATCCGTTTCCTCAATTCCAGAAATCCATGCGGAAGAACCGATTTATTTTTGATGATATCCGGGGCGGCCGGTGGAGACGCTTCAAGATCCTGGGGGCACTGGGAACCTTCCTGGGCATCGCCGCGATTACCGTCTTCGTGCAGGCGCTTTTGGTTTCTCCCGAACTGCATCAGCCCAACTCGCTTCAAAATCTCAAGAAGCAGATCAAATCCTACGACAAGAAACAGAAAGCCCCGGCAGCCCTGAGCGAACGCAGCAGAGCGCTGTCGCGGGAATTGGCACGGGCAAGTCCCACCCTCCTCCCGGTGGTCCCCCCGATCCACAGACCCGGCATCCGCGCGGCCTTTATATCCGGATGGGATGAGGCGGCCTTCCGCTCATTGGCTGCCAATCACACGCATCTGACGCACCTTTGCCCGGAATGGCTTTCGTTCACGGGCCTGGAGGAGGGCATCACAGAGGAGGCGGATGCGGATCCCGGGAGGATTCCCCCCTCGAAGTCCATGAAAATCCTTCCCGTGCTCTCAAATCTCAACGCAGGCAAGCGCATCCCCGAAGGAGTGGAGGTGCTCGCGCAATCCGGCCACAAAGAGAGGAAGG